>JAJYKC010000066.1 GCA_021788955.1 Acidobacteriota bacterium | reverse complement strand
ACGTATACACGACGGTCCGCGAAATCGACTGGTTTGCCGAGATGGTCGAGCACGAACTCGCGCACGCGTGAGAGGCCGGGCCGCGCGGATTGGGCCGGTTTCACGGTCTAATAAAGAGTAAAGATGAAAGCTCTGGTTTACGTGTCGTTCAAGAAGACGGTTCTCGATCCGCAGGGGCAGACGATCCGCAAGGCGCTGGTTGGGATGGGACATCACTCGATTGCCGAGGTGCGGCAGGGGAAGGTGTTTGAGATCGATCTGGCGCCGGGGACGGAACGCAAGCAGGCCGAGGCTGAGATCAGCCAGATCGCCAACGACGTGCTGGCGAACCCGGTGATCGAGGAGTACCGGGTCGAGATTGTCGATTGAGGCGGAAGGACCGCTCCCTCGCGGTCGCGGCTCGGTTACATTTTCGGTTGGTTGAAAGTAAGGTGTTGGCTCGGTTACGGGTCGCGGACAACGGAGCCGCGCGGCCCTGTGCGCTAGCGCAAGCCTTCGGCCAGGCGTAGTTCGCCTAACTCCTGTTCGATCGTGTAGGCGTAGTACTGTCCGTTTGGCGTCATGACAATGCTCATTGCCGGGTCCAGGCCGGCGCGGTCCGGAGGATCGATCCGGGCGACGAGCATGCGGCGGCCGGTCAGGCGGTCCAGCCGGTAGACATGAGCCGGAAGCTCGTCTTGTTTGTAGATGAGGACCGACCGCTCATCTTCGCCCCAACCCACGAGCATCTCGCCCGGCTCCATGCCCTGGATCTTCAACCCGCCGCCGTGCGTGCTCACCGGATATCCGGCGATGGCTCCATTCACCATGGCCAACACGTAGCGGCCGTCCGGCGTTGCTCCGACCCCGGAGTAAACCGAGCCTGGCGGCGTGACGGGTTCGGGTTCGGCGCCGGCATTGGTATCCATCACGAACATCCGGCGGCCGGGTTCGCCTTGGCTTCCGAGCAGCCAAAGCTTTTTCCCATCGCCTAAGAATCCCACGCGTTCGAGCTCGAAGCCGTCGAGCACGATTCGCCGTGGTTGGCCGGGGCCGATCGGATACATCACGATGTCGCGGCGGAGCTGGTCCACGGCGACGGCCCAGTCTCCGTCGCGCGACATCACCGGCAGGAGGCCCTCGCCGAGTTTCTCGGCTGGTCCGCCATCGGTTGGGCGGATGAAGGCTAACTGCGTTTCCCCGGCGCCTTCGCCGGTTTCAGAGAAGGCGATGCGGCTTCCATCGGCGGAGATGCCGGTGGCGAGGCCGAAATCGAGCCAGGTCAAGTCGCGGTCACGGGTGGCGCCGGGCGAGTGAAACAGGATTCGCCGCCGGAAGTCGATCCCTTCGAGCAGCACCTCTCCGTTGCGAGAGATGTCCTCGAGCACGAGACTTGCCGACTCGCGGAGGACCATGCGCTCGCGGCTGTCAAGGGAAACGGCCCACAATTCATGGCGCGTGCCGGTGCGGGCGGCGGTGAACCAGATCTCGTCGCCCCGGGCCGACCACGCGAGACCGTCCGCATCGGCAAAGCGCTCCGAAAGCGTCTTCTTGCGGCCGTTCCGGTCCACGACGACGACCTCGCCCGCCGTGTCGTTGCCGGCCGGATGCTCGAACATAGCCACACGCTTTCCGTCGGGAGAAACGCGGACGCCGGAAAAATGGCCGGGCGTCTGGGCGAGCACGGCGCCCAACGGATATTGCAGTTCCGCGCCGTCGCCGGTGTCCCGGATCACCGCCAGATCCTTTCCGCCGGGCGACCAGTCGGCGAACTCCACGCGGTCCATCAACTGTTTCGGCGCGGACCCCTGCGTCAGTGTGGCGAGTGTGCCCCGCGGCCTGAGCGAACCTGGGCTGATGCGCGGCTTCAAGATCACCGCCATCTCCTTCGTGCGCGAAACCGCGAGCAACGCTGCGTCCTCGATGCCCGCCGGATGCGACTCCTGGTTGTCAAACCCGACGCTGAAGATCTCCGGCGGCTCGTCTTCCCACGCCGCGCTATAAAGCACGCCGTTGTCCGGGGTGAAGCGCGCCGCCTCGATGCGGCCGCGGCGGAAGGTGAGCCGGCGGAACTGCAACTGGGGCAGGGGGTGGGTCCAGGTTCCGATCTGGTATCCGGCGAGTCCGGCTACGATTATGGCCACCGCGGCCAGGGCAAGCGTGGGGAGCCGGCTCGGGCGCCCGACGCGCTCCACGATGACCTGCTGGGTCGATAGACCCGCAGCAGGCTGGGCTTGCGCGACCGCGCCCAGCGCGAACGCCAGATCCCGCGCCGATTGGAACCGCTCGTCGGGGTTCTTGTCGAGGCACCGGTGAAGAATCTCGGCGAGGCCGGGGCCGAGGCCGGCGATCTCGGGCGGTTCGCCATGCAGGATGGCGTGCATCACGTCCACCGGGTCGGCGCCGGAGAACGGCAGGCGCCCGGAGAGTAATTCATACAAAACGCAGCCCAGGCTGAAGATGTCGGCGCGGCCGTCGGCGGACAGGTGGCGGATCTGCTCCGGCGCCCTGTAGGCGCCCGTGCCAACGATGCCTGGCTGGCGGCCCTCCTCGTCCTGGCTCCCGGCGAGTCCGAAGCCGAGGACCTTCACCACGCCGTCGCGCGTGAGGAAGAGATTGTCCGGGTTGATGGCGCCGTGAACGATGCCGCGCGCGTGGGCCGCAGCCAGGCCGTTGGCGGCCTGCTGGATGTAGCCGGCCGCTTTTCGGGCCGGAATGCGCCCTTCCTCGCGCAAGAGTTCGCCGAGCGCCGATCCGTCGAGGGGTTCGGAGACGAGGAACGGGATGCCGTCGTGGACGCCGAAGTCATAAATCGCCAAAATGTTTGGATGATTCAGCCGGCCCACGGCCTCGGCCTCCAGCCGGAACCGCTCCATGCGGGGGGCATCGGCGGCAAACTCGCGGGGCAGGGTATTCAGGGCGACGTCGCGTTTCAGCCATTCGTCGCGGGCGCGATACACTTCCCCCATGGCGCCGGCGCCCAGGCGTCCGGTGATTTCGTACACTCCCAACCGGTCGCCGGCGGCGAGGGTCATGGCGTGCACGCATTCATACTGCTATTTTTGTCCGGCGGGTTCCGGGGCCGGGGCGGGCGGTTCGGCGGCGTCGATGGTCTTGGTTTGAGCGACCAGGAGGATGCCGCGCTCGCTCTCTTTCACCGACAACTCCGCCACCACCGGGCGCGGTGTATTGATTTCGGCGGTCATCGTTCGCGATTCATGCCGGTTCAGCACGAAGGGAGCCGGATGGATGACCGGTTCGGGCTTGTGCGCGTCCGGAGTTCCCGGTTCGAAGGCGTCGACGGCCACCATGAGCGGGACGGTCGCCATATCCCTTTCGTTGGTGAGCACGAGCGTGATCGCCACGGCGCCCGCGGCGTTCCGCTTCATATCGAGCTTGGAGGAAACTTTCGGTGTGATGGTTTCCCCGCATGCGCCGAGCAACACCAGCGCCGCCGTAGCGCATGCAAACCACCCGTAGGCCCGCAGACTCAATCCACCCTCCTTGCAGCGTATAGTAGCAACGGCACGGCGGCCAGTTGCGCGATGGAGCACATGGCCGCCACCGCTGGGCGATGCACTCCGTACAACAGACCCGCCGTGGCGCTTCCGGCAAACCACGCGAGCCCGTAGATCGTATTGTAAATGCCAAACGCCTTGCCGCGCCGCTCGACGGGGACCGATTCGGAAATTCCCGCGCGGATCAGCGACTGGTGAGCCCCGAGGCCGGCGCCCCAGCAGACCATACCGGCGATGGCCGCCCGGCTCCCACCGAGCAGTACGAGCGGCGCGCTCGCCGCGCAGAGGACGACGCCGGTGACGAGCGCGGGCGTGCCGAAGCGGTCCCAGGCTTTGCCGAACGCGGGGAGCAGGAGCGCATCGCTGCCGTTGGCCGAGGCGAACAGCAGCGGAATTGCGGCGGCGGCCATGATGTGCGTTGTGGCGAGGTGGAATGCGATCAGGGGGAAATCCAGCATGCCGAAGCCGAGAAGCGCGCCCGCGGCAGCGTAGAACCAGAACAAGCGCGGCTCGGCGCCGTTGCCGGCGGCTGTTGCGCGGCGCTCGAATTCCTGTGGGCGGGGAAACCAGACGCGGGCGGTGAGCAGCGCGGCCAGGGAGGCGCCGAAGGGGATGGCCAGCATGGCGAAGGCGCTCTGGTAGCGACCGGTCGCGTGGAGCACGGCGGCGACGGCGAGCGGGCCGAGCAGCGCTCCGGTTTCATCGAGCGCCTCATGGAGAGTGAACCCCCAGCCGCGCCCGGTTGCGCTTGCCGCGGCGGAGAGCATGACGTCGCGCGCGGGGGTGCGGAGTCCCTTGCCGGCGCGTTCGGCGATCATGAGCAACGCCGCGGTTTCCCAGCGCCCGGCGAGCGCGAGCATGGGTACGGCGCCCAGGTTGATGATGGTGCCGGCGATGACCATCGGCCAGTAGGCGCGGGTGCGGTCCGCCCAGGCGCCGGAGGCCAGGCGGAGGGTGTAGCCGACGAGCTCGCCGAAGCCGCTCACGAGGCCGACGATGGCGGCGGTGGCGCCGAGTTGGGCCAGATAGGGTCCGGTGATGCTGCGCGCGCCTTCGTAGCAGAAGTCTGCGAAGAGGCTGACGATGCCGATGGCGACGATGAAGCGGACGGCGTTCTGGCGCGTGAGCGTCATAGGCGCCGCTAGAGCAGCCCGCCTCCGGCGCGTTTGGCCAGCTTCTTTTCGAGGCGCTCGCGGCGGCGGGCCAGAGCCGGAGCGGGTTCATGATTCAGCGCGGCCAAGGTGAACTCGAGCGCGGCGGCGGGGTTGCCTTCGCGGTGCTCGAAGTGCTTGGCCAGTTCTTCGAGGGCCTGGGCGCGGAAGGGATTCCGCACTCCGGCGAGTTCCCGCCACGTAACGACGGCGGCGGCGCTTTGCCTGAGTTTCTTTTCGAGCGCCGCGGCGTCCCAGAGGGTTCGGAATAGCAGATCGTCGTTGAGGCCGCGCTCGATGGCGGCGCGGAAGAGATCGAGCGCGCGCGCTTCGTCGCCCATCTGGCGGCACCAGCGCGCGACGCCGACCATCTCGGCGCCGTGCAGGCCGGCGGCGGCCTCCTGTGCCGGAACGAACGCGCGCGGCGCGATGCCGCACAAACAAGCGAGAGTCAAAATGTCGCTGACGTTGTGCGAGAAGACGGAAGCGAGGCGGGCGGCGCGGCCGGTGCGGAGGTAATCGAAGTACAGCGACGGGATGAGAGATCCCGGCACGTCGTCCTGCCGCTCGATGCCGAGGATGCGCGACTCGATTTCGACGAGGCGGCAGCTTTCCAGGCGCAGCTTCCACAAGCGCCGCGCGGTGTAGAGCAAGTCGAGATGATCCATGCGGGCGAAGGGAGGGCGGGCGCGTGTGAGGCGGTAGCGGGTTTCAAGCAGGGGTTGGTCGTAGGCCTTGCCGTTGTAGGTGACGAGCACGCGGAAGGGTTCGAGATGCGCGGCAAGGGCGGAGAGAACGCTCGGCTCTTCGCCGGGTTCACGGAGGAAAAACTGGCGGACGCGAAAGCCGTCGGGGGTGATTCTTCCGACTCCGATGAGGAACGCGAAAGTGCCGGCTCCGCCCGCGAGTCCGGTGGTTTCGGTGTCGAGAAAGGCCCATTCGGCCGGGCCGGCGTCGCGGACTTCGCCGTTGGAGATGTCGCGGAAAAGGTCCCGCGGAAGATCGGAAAGTTCGCCAACGCAGGCGCTTCCGTGGTAGCGGTGCGCGGCGTGATGGGTTTCAGTCTCCCAGTGTTTGCCTTGCGGGGTTTCGACTTCGGTTCCGGGAAGGGCGTCGGCGACGTCGTATTGAACCGGTTCGCGTGTGGGGGGGGGCGATTCGAAGCGTTGATTTATGCCCGCGATTTTTGCGCGGAGCATTTCGAGTTGCTTGTTGATATCACCCGCCATGCTTCGCCTTTGGTTCGCCTCGCGGAAACTTCCAGGATAGCATCGTGGACCGGGAGCGCGATCACAATGCTTTTGGTGTTGTGTTTCAGAAACTTGCATGACGATGCGACCGGCAAAGGGGGTATGCTGGGCTTGGGGATGCGAGGCGGCATGTGCCCCGGTTACGGGGCTGGCCGGTGATAACGAGGTCAGAGAGAGCGGGTGACGATGAAGTACGACACGACTTGGGATTGATGCTCCGGGATGCCCGGCAGATCAATTGTCTTTCTAACGTTCGGCGAGCTTGAGGTATTCACGGTAGGCGGTGGGTTGTGTCTTCTGCCGTTCTGCGATCCAGTCCTTCAGTACAGCGGCGCTCTGAATGACGGCGCTTTTGAAGAAGTCCTTGAGCGTGGCTTCATCGGCTTCGCGTGCTTCGAGCGGCAGCGAGGTTGGATGAACTGACGTCGCTGGTCGTGGCCCGGCCCTGGACCACGCGGCGGACGTCGTTGCGCCTCTCCACGAAGGTGGGATCATTCCAGCGTTCGGCGAACCGCGCCGCCGACGACTGGCGGGAAAGCTGAACCGTCCTCCAGATCGTGTACAGGATCCCGGCGGCGCCAGCAACCGCGGCGGCAAACTCGATTTCTTTTTTGCCTGGGTCTCGCTCGTAGGCGTGAAAGCCGATGGCCGCGATCGCTATGACGGTGAAAATCGAGCCCTTCCATGCACCGGTTCCTCGCATGGGTTGAATTATATCCTCACTGCTGCGGACTCGTGATGCGGCCGAGCGCTAACTAGCGGCGGGAGGCGGCGACATATTCGTCGCGGCAGCGGCTGGAGCAGAAGTAGTAGGTTTCGCCGTTGATGGTCTGGCGGATGGCGTGAGCTTCGACGGTGTAGGTGCCGCAGACGGGATCGCGTTTGAGTTCGCCGGTGAGGGGGATGGACGGGGGGCTGGGCTTTTGGCGGGCCGGGGTGGACTGCTGTGTCTGAAACAGAGACGCGAAGCCTTGCAGGACGGCCCGGATGAGGGCGCGTGCGATGGAGATCACGAAAATACTGAGAAAAAGATAGACAACGAAACGGACCATCGCGGCTGCTTCCATTCTATCTTGTGAGTGTGAGTACGATTCCCCCATCCGCCCAGCGGTTTCTCGACCGCCAGCGCGGGCGCCTCGGCGAGCTTGCGCGCCGGCCCCGCATTGTGTTCCCCGAAGGGAGCGATCCGCGCATTCAGAAAGCGGCCCATCGGCTGCGCGAGGAGGCGCTGATCGAGCCGGTGCTGCTCGAGGCCGGGAAGCTCGATGCCGCGGCGTGCGAGCGCTACGCGGGGATCTATCTGGAGCGTCGCCGCGCGAAAGGCGCCACGGAGAGCGAAGCGAATGAGGCGGCGGGGCATCCGCTGTATCACGGGGCGTTGATGGTGGCCGCCGGGGATGCGGACGGTTTTGTGGGCGGCGCGGCGAACACGACGGCGGAGACGGTGCGCGCGGGGCTGCGATGCATTGGCGCGGCGCGCGGCGTGAAGACGGTGTCGAGTTGCTTTCTGATGGCGGTGCATGATGAGTCCTACGGGGCGGGCGGGTTGCTGGTATTCGCCGACTGTGCGGTGGTGATCGAGCCGGACGCGGCTCAGCTTGCCGACATTGCGGTGGCGAGCGCGCGGAGCGCCAAGGCGCTGCTGGAGGCGGCGCCGCGGGTGGCGCTGCTGTCGTTTGCGACGCGAGGGAGCGCGGCGCACGACTCGATTACGACGATCCGCGAGGCGCTGACGCTGGCGCGGCAGGCGGCGCCGGAGGTGGATTTCGACGGCGAGATGCAGGCGGACGCGGCGCTGGTGGCGGCTGTGGGAAATTCGAAAGCGCCGGGGTCGAGCGTGGCGGGGCGGGCGAACACGCTGGTGTTTCCGAATATCGCGGCGGGGAATATCGGGTACAAGCTGGTGGAGCGGCTTGGGGGCGCGGCGGCGCTGGGGCCTTTCCTGCAAGGGCTGGCGAAGCCGGCGAACGACCTTTCGCGCGGGTGCTCGGCGGACGATGTGTACGGCACGGCGATTGTGACGGCGGTGACGGCGATGTTTTCCGGAGAGAGAGTCTGAGGCGCGCCGCGATTACCGCCGCGCTGGCGACGCTTGCGGTGCTGGTGTGGGAGACGCTGACGGTTCAGTTCAACTACCACGGCGACTGGACCGGGCTTTACGACATTGGCGCGCAGCTACAGCTTCCGCCGGAGCTTGCCGCCGAGGATGTATACCGGTTCCCGAACTCGGCGGGTTACGACGGCCAGTTCTATCACCTGATTGCGCACGATCCGTTTCTCGCGCGCGGCTACGCGCGGTTCGTCGACAATCCTGGATTGCGGTGGCGGAGGATTCTTGTGCCAGCGCTGGCGCACGCGGTGGTGTTCGGCGAGGATGAGCGGGTCGATTCGGCTTACTTTGCCGTGCTGCTGGGGTTCGTCGCCCTGGGCGTGTATTGGACGTCGCGGTATTTTATGCGGATTGGATGGCGGCCGGCGTGGGGCGCGATGTTTCTGGCGATACCGGCGACTATGACTTCGATTGACCGGGCGACGGTGGATGTGGCGCTTGTGGCTCTTTGCGCCGGGTTTGCTTTGTACGCGCTTGAAGAGCGGGAGGCGCCGCTGTGGGTGGTGCTGGCGCTTGCGCCGCTGGCGCGGGAGACGGGGTTGGCGCTCATTGGCGGTTACTGCCTTTGGTTGTTTGTGGAGCGCCGGTTC
>JAJYKC010000065.1 GCA_021788955.1 Acidobacteriota bacterium | reverse complement strand
GGTGAGGCGGCGGAACATACCGCCGCTGAACAGGTCGATATAGCCGAACAGCGTGCCCGAGTTCCGCGAGAAGAACTCCGACAGCTTGTTCGCGTCAATGCCGGGCGTGGGGATGTGCCCGCCGAGACGGTACACCGCCAGCAGGCCAAGCGTGAACAGCACCCGGTTTCGCAGATCCGGCACCCGGAAGATATTGCCGAACGCATCCAAGAACTTCGTCATAGCAACCCCGCTACCGCGGCCCTACTTCGCCTTCGCCACGCCCCGCTTCACGGGGGCGGGCGGTGGAACTTCAATCTTTTCTACACTGCCGCCAGCCTTTTCGATTTTGGCCGCGGCAGACGCCGAAAACAAGTGGGCCTTCACGCGGATCGGACGCGTCAACTCGCCGGTGGCGAGGATCTTCAGTCCATCCCCGAGTTTCTTGACTACGCCGAGTTCGAGCAGGCGGCCCGGATCGAACGTGTCGCCCGGCAGGATCTCCAGCCGGCCGAGGTTCACGATCGCGTACTCTTTGCGGAAAATGTTGTTGAAACCGCGCTTGGGAAGGCGGCGGTGGAGCGGCATCTGGCCGCCCTCGAAGCCGCGCATCATCGAATAGCCGGAAACCGACTTGGCGCCTTTAGCGCCGCGCCCGGAGTACTTGCCGCGCCCGGTGCCCATGCCCTGGCCGACGCGCTGCTTTTTATGTTTTTGACCGGCCGGCGGCCGGAGATTGCTCAAGTTCATGGTTCGCTCTTTCCGCCTATTTCACCAGCGCCAGCAGATGCGGCACCTTCTTCACCATGCCCCGGAACCCGGGCGTGTCGGGCCGTTCGACGACCTGATTCATCTTACGCAGTCCGAGGGCACGGACGATCACCTTGTGCTTTTCCGGAGTGCAGATCGGACTGCCGATCAGCTTGATCTTGATCTTTGCTTCCGCCATTGGGTGCTCCGCTTACTGAACCTTTTCCGGCGCCAGGCCGCGCATATCGGCCACTTCGGCCTTGTCGCGCAACTGCTCGAGGGCCGCGATCGTCGCCTTGACGACGTTGTGCGGGTTGTGCGAACCGATCGATTTCGTGAGCACGTTGGGGATGCCGACGGCCTGGATGACCGCGCGCACCGGTCCGCCGGCGATGACACCGGTTCCGGCTGGAGCCGGCTTCAGCAGCACAAGGCCGCTTCCGAACCGGCCGAGCACGGGATGGAGGATGGTCGTTTCCAGCACGTGGATCTTCCGCAGATTCTTCTTGGCCGCTTCAATGCCCTTCTTGATCGCCGCGGGCACTTCTTTCGCTTTCCCGGTTCCGAAGCCAACGATTTTGGCGCCCGGATCGCCGATCACCACCAGCGCCGAGAAGCTCAGGTTCTTGCCGCCCTTCACCACTTTGGTGACGCGGTTAATCGACACGACCTGTTCCTTCAGGTTCAGGTTCGCGCTGTCGATGCGCTTTTGCGTAGGTGTCGCCGCCATTTGAGTTAAAACTCCAGTCCTGCTTCGCGCGCGGCGTCAGCGAGCGCCTTTACGCGCCCGTGATACAGATACCCGCCGCGGTCGAAAACAACCTTCGTGATGCCTTTTTCCCGTGCGCGCTCAGCCACCAGCTTGCCGATTTCCTTCGCGCCGGCCAGGTTGCCACCGCTCGCCACACCCGCCTTTTTCTCGGTCGAGGATGCAGCCACCATGGTCTGGCCCTTTCGATCGTCGATGACCTGCGCGTAGATATGATTCAGACTCCGGAACACAGCCAACCGCGGCCGCTGCTCGGTGCCGTGCACCCGCTGCCGGATCCGCGAGTGAATCCGCCGGCGGACCTGGTCCTTGGAATGATTCGCCATTACTTGCCTCCGGCGCCGGTCTTGCCGGCCTTCTTGCGGAGCACTTCGCCCGCGTACCGTACACCCTTGTTCTTATATGGATCCGGCGGACGCAGCGCGCGGATGTTGGCCGCGACCTGACCCAGAAGCTGCTTGTCGAACCCCGACAAGGTCACCTGCGTCTGCTTCTCAACCTTCATCTCAATGCCGTCCGGCAGCAGAACCTCGATCGGATGCGAGTAACCGAGCGTGAACGTGGCGATTTTCCCCTTCACGTCCGCGCGATAGCCGGTTCCCTGAATCTCGAGCTGCCGGGTGAATCCGCCGGAAACCCCTTGAATCGCATTGGCGAGCAGCGCGCGCGTCAAGCCGTGCGCGGCCGCGTACTGGTCGCCATCGCGCGTGAGCTCGATCGTGCCCGCCTTTTCGCGGACTGCTACGCCCGGCTGCACCGGCACCGTAAGCTCGCCCTTTGGCCCCTTGACCTGAAGCTGTTCCCCAGCCTTCACAGTCACGCCCTTGGGGAGCGGAATCGGTCGTTTTCCTACTCTCGACATGGTGGTCTCGTTCTCCCGGCGTCCTTGCTACCAAACCCGGCAGAGCAGTTCGCCGCCGACGTTCTCACGCCGCGCCGCCGCGCCGGTCATGACGCCTCTCGGCGTCGTCAAAATGTTAATTCCCAACCCGCCAAGAACCGGCGGCGCTTCCTTGCTGCCTACATACACGCGGCAGCCCGGCCGCGACACGCGCTCGATGCGCGAGATCACAGGCACGTTGCCCGGCGTGTACTTCAAGTAAATCCGGATGCTCTTCTTGCTGCCGTCCTCGGCCATTTTGAAGTTGGAGATGTAACCCTCTTCCTTCAAAATGCGCGCGATGTCCATCTTCAGCCGCGAGGCCGGCACATCCACTTTCGGGTGGCGCGCCTGGAGCGCGTTCCGCACCCGGGTCAGCATATCGGCGATGGGGTCGCTCGTCGTCATTCGCTAAACCTCTTCCAATCCGGCGTCCGCTACCAGCTCGCCTTGATAACTCCCGGCACCTCGCCGGACAGCGCCAACTGCCGGAAACAGATCCGGCAGAGATGAAACTTCCGCAGATACCCGCGCGGCCGCCCGCACCGGAAACACCGGTTGCGCTTGCGGCAGGCGAATTTCGCCTTCTTCAGTTCCTTCGAAATCTTCGCGGTCGTCGCCATCGCTTCTTCCTCTTTCGCTTCCCTACTGCCGGAACGGCATTCCCATCTGCTTCAACAGAGCCAGGCCCTCGGCGTCACTCTTGGCGGAGGTGGTGATGCAGACGTTCATGCCCTTCACCTTTTCCACCTTGTTGTAGTCGATCTCCGGGAAGATCAACTGGTCCTTGATGCCGAGCGTGTAATTGCCCCGGCCGTCGAACGACTTCGGCGACACGCCGCGGAAGTCGCGAACGCGGGGCAGAGCCACGTTCATCAAACGGTCGAGAAACTCGTACATGCGGTCTCCGCGCAGAGTCACCATGCAGCCGATCGACATCCCTTCGCGGAGCTTGAACGCCGCGATGGACTTCTTGGCTTTGGTCACCACCGGCTTCTGTCCGGCGATCAGGCCCAATTCCTGCACCGCGCCGTCCATCAGCTTCTGGTTCTGCGTGTTTTCGCCGAGCCCGATGTTCACCGAAATCTTCTGGATCTTGGGAACCGCCATCGGGTTCTTATACCCGAACTCCTTGGTCAGTTCCGGAACCACCCGCTTCACGTAATGCTGTCTTAGTCTCGCCGCCATGTTCTTCCCTACCGCAGCTCCTTACTTCGCGCTCTTATCCAGCGGCTCGCCCGTCCGCCGCGCCACGCGCACGCGCCGCGCCGAAACGCCAACGCCTTCCACGCGGTAGCTGATCCGCGTCGGCCGCCCGTCGCTGGCCAGCACCATGATGTTGGACAGCGCAATCGGACCCTCGCGCTCGGCGATCCCGCCCTTAATCTGCTGGGAGGGGTTCGGCTTGGTGTGGCGTTTGACCATCATGACGCCTTCCACCACCGCCGTCCCCTTGGTGCGGTTCACCGAAAGCACGCGGCCGGTCTTACCCCGGTCGCGGCCGGAAATCACCTTCACCATGTCGTCCTTGCGAATTCGTGTCTTCACCGGCTCGGCCGGGTTCCTTTTCCGCATCGCCACGTCAGATTACCTCCGGCGCCAGCGAGACGATCTTCATGAACCGCTTGTCTCGCAACTCGCGCGCCACCGGGCCGAATACGCGGGTGCCAACCGGCTCGCCGACATCGTTGATGAGCACGGCGGCGTTGGAATCGAACCGGATGTAGGTGCCGTCCTTGCGGCGGGATTCCTTGCGCATCCGGACGATCACGCACCGCACCACCTTCCCCTTCTTGATGTTGGAATCCGGGGCGGCTTCTTTCACGCTGGCCGTGATTACGTCGCCCAAGCCGGCCCGCAGCCCCAAGTCGCCGCCACGCGGCAAAATGCACTGCAGCTTCCTCGCGCCGCTGTTGTCAGCGACCTCGAGGATGGTTCTCATCCCGATCATGACTTCCTCCCGGCGCCCTTCTTGCGGATTTCCGGCGCGGCGCCGGCGGCTTCAAGGGCACTCCGGTCCACTCCGGTATCCACCGCCTTGCGGACGATTTCGCCCAACTGCCAGCGCTTGAGGCGGCTCAGCGGGCGGCACTCGATGATCCGCACCACGTCGCCGACTTTGGCCTGGCCTTGCTCATCGTGCGCATAGAACTTCTTGCGCTTGGTGACGATCCGCTTGTACAGCGGGTGCGGCACGCGCCGCGTCACCTCGACGACGATCGTCTTGCTCATTTGGGCCGAGACAACCTGGCCTACCTTCTCGTTTTTGTTTCCCGTCTTTTGCGCTTCCCCGGCCATCGCTTACTTGCCTTTCTTCTTTCCCTTCGCCGCCGGCGTCAACTCCGGGTTGATCTCCCGCTGCCGCTGAATGGTCAGCATGCGCGCCTGGTCCTTTTTCAGGGCGCGGTACTTCTTCAAACCTTCCAACTGCCCCATGCCCATCTGGAAGCGCAGCCGGAAAAGCTGTTCCTTCGCGTCCCGCACCTCGGTGGAAAGTTCGGTCTCGTCGTAATCTCGAATCTTGTCGGCTTTCATGGCTCGTTTTCCATCCGCTGGACTACAGAGACTCCTCGCGAGTCACCAGCTTGGTTGGCAGCGGCAGTTTCATCGCCGCCAGCCGCATCGCCTCGGCCGCCGTCTCACGCGGCACGCCTTCCATTTCGAACAAAATTTTCCCGGGCCGGATCACCGCTACCCACTGTTCCGGCGCGCCCTTGCCCTTACCCATACGGGTTTCGGCGGGCTTCTTCGTGATCGGCTTGTCGGGGAACAACCGGATCCAAACCTTGCCGCCGCGCTTGATGAAGCGCGTCATCGCAACACGGGCCGCTTCGATCTGCCGGTCGGTAATCCAGCCGCACCTCATCGCCTTCAAACCGAAATCACCGAAGGCCAGCGACGAACCGCGCCAGGCCTTACCGGCCATCCGGCCGCGCTGCTGCTTGCGGTATTTCACCTTCTTGGGCATCAACATGGCGTCAAGTCTCCCTTAATTTCAGCCCTTACTCGCTCTTCGTCTCGCCGGAGCCCGGCTCGGTTTCCGCCGGCGCCTGGAACTCGACCTTGCGCGGCGGCGTCAACGGCGGCAGTATCGGCCCGCCTATGCGCTCGCTCGGAGGCGGCGCCTGCTGCAGGCCACCGGCCGGAGCAGCTTCGGGCGCGGGCGGCGCACTGACCGGCGATGGAGCCCGGCGCTCGCGCCGCTCCCGGTCCCGCAACGGCGCACGCCGCGGCTCGGGCTCGTGACGCAGCGATACCCGCCGTCCGCCTTCGATAATCTCGCCCTTGTACACCCAGCACTTAATCCCGATCACACCGTAGGTGGTGTAAGCCTGGGCAAAGCCGTATTCCAGATCCGCTCGCAGCGTATGCAGCGGCAAACGGCCCTGCAGATACCACTCGCTCCGCGCGATTTCGGCGCCGTTCAGGCGGCCCGACACGCGAACCTTGATCCCCTTGCAGCCGAAGCGCAGCGCCGAATCCACGGCCTTGCGCATCGCGCGGCGGAAGGCCACGCGTTTTTCAAGCTGCAGCGCGATCGACTCGGCCACAAGCTGGGCATCGAGCTCCGGCTTGTGAACCTCCTGGATGTCGATGAACACCTCGCGCTTGGTCTTGGCCGCCAGATCCTGCTTCAGCTTCTCGATCTCGGCGCCTTTACGGCCGATGATGATGCCCGGACGCGAGGTGCGGATCGTGATCCGCAACTTGTTGCCCGGCCGGTCGACTTCGACCGAGCTGACCCCGGCCGCCTTCAGGCGGGTGTGCAGGGACTTCTTCAGCTCGAGGTCTTCCTTGAGCAGCTTGGCGTAATCCTGCTTGGCGAACCAGCGCGAACGCCAGTTCTTGGTGACGCCCAGGCGGAATCCGTACGGATGTACTTTCTGTCCCATCGGCTATTCCTTCTCTCCCACCGTGACTACAATGTGCGCCGAGCGCCGCTGATAGCGGTAGGCACGGCCCATCGGCGCCGGCCGGATGCGCTTCATCCGCGGTCCTTCGTTCACGTACGCTTCCGTCACGATCAACTGGTCCACGTCCACGTCGCTTGACTTGTTCTCCGCGTTGGCGATCGCCGAACGCAGCACCTTCTCCACCACCGGCGCCATCCGCTTGTTGGCGCTTCGCAGGATGTGAATCGCTTCGCCCGCCTTGCGGCCGCGGATGAGATCCACCACGAGCCGCGCCTTCTGCGGCGACGTTCTGATATACCGTGCTTCCGCTCTCGCTTCCATCGTGTTCTTGCCTCCGCCGGGCCATTAGGCCGGCTTGGCGCCTTTCTCGGCCGCCGCTTTCGCAGCGTGCCCCTTGAACGTACGCGTCGGGGAAAACTCGCCCAGCTTGTGGCCGACCATGTTCTCGGTCACATATACCGGGATAAACTTCTTGCCGTTGTGCACCGCCAGCGTGTGGCCGACGAACTCGGGCCGGATCGTCGAGCGGCGCGACCAGGTGCGCACCACCTTCTTTTCGTTCTTCTCGTTCATCGCGTTCACCTTGATAACCAGGTGCTCGTCGGTGAACGGTCCTTTTTTAAGCGATCTGCTCATTCCCGTTCTCTCCGCCCTACCGCTTCTTCGCCTTCCGGCTTACGATCCACTTATCCGTCCGCTTGTTATTGCGCGTCTTGAAGCCGCGCGTCGGCTGGCCCCAGGGCGTCACCGGATGGCGTCCGCCGGAAGTCTTGCCTTCGCCGCCGCCGTGCGGATGGTCAACCGGATTCATCGACACGCCGCGGTTATGCGGCCGCTTCCCCAGCCACCGGGTCTTGCCCGCCTTGCCGTGCGACTCGTTTTCATGCTCGACGTTGCCGACCTGGCCGACCGTGGCCATGCATTCGGCCTGCACCCGCCGCACTTCGCCCGAAGGCAGCTTCAGCAGCGCGATGCCGCCCTCGCGGGAGACAAGCTGGGCCTGCGCGCCGGCCGAACGGGCCATCTGCCCGCCCTTGCCCGGCTTCAGCTCAATGTTGTGAACGACGGTGCCCGGAGGAATATTGTTCAGCGGAAGCGCATTGCCGACCAGGATGTCGGCTTCCGGACCCGAGCTCACCGTCCGGCCAACGGCCAGGCCGACCGGCGCCAAAATGTAGCGCTTGTCGCCGTCGGCATAATGCAGCAGCGCGATGCGCGCCGAACGGTTCGGGTCGTACTCGATGGCGGCCACCTTGGCCGGAACACCGTTCTTGTCGCGCTTGAAGTCGATTTCGCGGTACGCCCGTTTGGCGCCGCCGCCCCGGAACCGCGACGAGACCAGCCCCGAGCTGGCACGGCCGCCGGTCCGCTTCTTGCCCACGGTCAGCGACTTTTCGGGCCGGTCCTTCGTGATCTCCTCCCGCGTCACCAGCGTGGTGAAACGCCGGGAGGGAGTCGTCGGTTTGAACTTTTTCATCGGCATGGAACTCGCTCCGCGTTAAATATCCGAATACTCGGGCATCTTTTCGCCCGCCTTCAACCGCACCCAGGCCTTCTTCGTGTCAGCCCGGAAACCGGAGAACCGTCCCCGGCGCCGCAGCTTTCCCACCGTATTGCCCGTGCGCACCTCGTCCACCTTCACCTTGAACAGCTTCTCGACCGCCGACCGGATCTGCGTTTTGGTCGCCTTCGGCTGCACTTCAAAGCAAAGCGTCCGCTCAGCTTCCCGCTTCGTGTGGCCCTTTTCGGTGACCACCGGCTTGAGAATCACTTCGTAGATCGTCATTTCGCCAGCGCCTCCGACAGCTTCTTCGCCGCCTCTTCCGACACCAGCACGCGGTCGTGTCCGAGCAGATCGTAGACGTTCACGTCGCGCGCCAACGTCATCTTCACGCCCGGCAGGTTCCGCGAACCCAGGCTCAGATTGCGATTCTCACCGTTGTCCACCAGCAGCACCTTGCGATCGGCTTCGAGCGCCTGGAGCACCGCCTGCATCGACTTGGTCTTGTGATCGGCGATGGTGAACGCCTGCACGACTTTCAGTTCGCCGTCCCGCAGCTTCGCGGTCAGCGCCGACCGCAGCGCGCCCAGGATCATCTTCTTGGGAAGCTTGTAGCTGTAGTCGCGCGGTTGCGGACCGTGGGTGGTGCCGCCGTGGCGCCACAGCGGCGAACGGATCGAGCCCATACGCGCGCGGCCGGTGCCCTTCTGCTTCCACAGCTTCTTGCCGGAACCGGAGACTTCGTGGCGCGTCTTCGTCTTATGCGTACCGGCGCGCTCGCCGGCCCGGTGATGCCGCACCGCTTCGTACAG
>JAJYKC010000064.1 GCA_021788955.1 Acidobacteriota bacterium | reverse complement strand
CCGATCTGGAAGGACACAACGAGAACGGGTATTGGCCGAGCGCGAGCATTCCTCCGGTGGACCGGCAGCCCGTGGCGATCTCGACGTGCGTGACACCGGAGTATCTGAACGTGATGGGCCTTGCTGTGCGCGCGGGGCGTTGGTTCAACGACGGCGACCGGTTGAACAGCGCGCCGGTGATCGTGATTGACGATGTGCTCGCCAGGAGCGCTTTTCCGGGGCAGAACGCGGTGGGGCGGCGGCTTTGGATTCCGGATTTTGGGGATGTTCCGCGGGAGGTGGTTGGAGTGGCCGGGCACGTGCGCTACTGGGGGTTGGCTGGGGACGATCAGGCCGGCATCCGCGCGCAGTTTTATTATCCGTTCGCGCAGATTCCGGATGCGTGGACGCGGCGGTGGTCGACGCTGATGTCGATTGTGGTGAGAACGAAGGTTCCGCCGCTGAGCGTGGTGGAGCCGCTGCGGCATGAACTGCGCGGCGAGGCGAACGACCAGGTGCTGTACGAGGTGCGGACGCTGGAGCAGTTGGCGGCGGCGAGCCTGGGGCAGCAGCGGTTCCTGCTGTTGCTGTTTGGGGTTTTCGCCGCGCTGTCGCTGCTTCTGGCGTGCGCGGGGATCTACGGCGTGCTGGAGTACCTCACGCGGCTGCGGGTGCCGGAATTCGGAGTGAGGATGGCGCTGGGGGCGAGCGCGCGGGATGTGCTTGGCCTGGTGCTCGGCCAGAGCGTCGGCATGATCGGGTTGGGGGCGGCGGCCGGAGGGCTTGGAGCGCTGGCGGCGGGAGCGGTGCTGCGGCGGATGGTGACGGGGATGCAGGCGACGGGTGGTTTTACGTTCGCAATGATGATCGGATTACTTATTTGTGCGGCGCTTGCGGCGAGCTTTATACCGGCGTGGCGCGCGAGCCGGATAGACCCTACGAGCGCGCTTCGGGAAGAGTAGCCAAGGGGCGGCGGGCGGGGGAGTTGACTTGCGGGCGCTCTGGTACGATGAAAACGTCGGAATCGTTATTCCGTTGGAGGCGAATGAGTAAAGAAGATTGCATTGAAGTCACCGGCACCGTGGTGGAGAAGTTTCCCGCGGGCCAATTTAGCGTTCAGTTGGATCAAGACCGGCTGGTGCTGGCGCACCTGGCCGGCAAGTTGCGCCGCAACCGGATTCGGGTGCTTGCGGGCGACCGAGTCACCCTCGAACTTTCCCCTTACGATCTCACCAAGGGCCGCATCACGTACCGGCACAAGTAACCGCCAGCGCCGGTTGACGGCATGAGCGCGCCCGCTCCCACTGTCCTGATCATTTTCGGCACGCGGCCGGAGGCGATTAAGCTTTGTCCGCTGGTTCATGCGCTTCGCGCGCGGGAGCCGGAGGTGCGCGTGCGCGTGTGCGTGACGGCGCAGCACCGCGAGATGCTGGACCAGGTGCTCGCGGCGTTCGACGTGAAGCCCGATCACGATCTGGATCTTATGCGTCCGAACCAGACGCTGGCGGAGGCCTCGGCGCGGATGCTCACCGGGCTGGATCCGATTCTCGATCGGGAGAAGCCAGCCTTGGTTGTGGTGCAAGGGGACACGACCACGACTTTGTTCGGCGCGCTGAGCGCGTTTTACCGGCGCGTGCCGGTGGCGCACGTGGAGGCGGGGCTGCGTACGCACGATTTGTCGCAGCCGTTTCCGGAGGAGCTGAATCGGGCGCTGACGGGGAGGATCGCCAGGCTGCATTTCGCGGCGACCGAGGGCGCGGCGGCGAACCTGCTGCGCGAAGGCGTGGACCGGGGAGCGATCACGGTGACCGGAAACACGGGGATCGACGCGGTGCTGCATGTGCGGGACGGGTTGGAGAGCGGGCGGCTGAAGGGGCGGGAATGGCCGGAACTCGATGGGTCGCGGAAGATGATTCTGGTGACCGCGCACCGGCGGGAGAGTTTCGGCGAGGGGTTTGAGCGGATCTGCGAAGCCGTGTTGCGTCTGTCGGAGCGCAAGGGCGTGACGATTGTGTTTCCGGTTCATCCGAATCCGAATGTGCAGGGGCCAGTGGGGCGGCGGTTGCGGGGGCGGGCGAATATTGTGCTGATTGAGCCGCTCGATTACGTTCCGTTTGTCGACCTGATGCGGCGGGCGTATTTGATTGTGACGGACTCGGGCGGGATTCAGGAGGAGGCGCCGTCGCTGGGCAAGCCGGTGCTGGTGCTGCGGGAGAAGACGGAGCGGCCGGAGGCGGTGGAGGCGGGGACGGTGAGGCTGGTGGGGACGGACGTTGAGCGGATTGTTGGCGAGGCGGCGAGGCTCATCGAAGACGAGTGGACGTATGAGGCGATGTCGGCCGTTCACAATCCATACGGAGATGGCCGGGCGAGCGCCCGGATATCGGACGTAATCTGCTCATTTGTAACCAAATAACGAATTTCTGAAAAGCGGATTTTGAGGCTGTTTTGCGAGCCTGTCCGGACGGGAGGGCGGAGTGTGCCGGGTAGACTGCTTGCAGGAAGGAGAAACGTGCTCATAAGATCCGACTTTGACCCGAACCGGCGGACTATTCGTACGCCTGCCGGCGAGGACCTGGCCGAGGCGCTGGCGCGGAAAGTGGTTGGCCAGCCGGCGGCGGTGACGAGCATTGTGCCGTATCTGATGATGCACAAGGCGGGCCTTGCGCCGGAGGGACGGCCGGTGGGGGTGTTCCTGCTGCTTGGTCCGACGGGGACCGGGAAGACGCGGACGGTAGAGGCGCTGGCGGAACTGACCCATGGCAGTGCGAAGAACATGATCAAGGTGGATTGCGGGGAGTTTCAGATGGAGCACGAGGTGGCGAAACTGGTGGGCGCGCCTCCGGGCTACCTGGGACACCGGGAGACGCAGCCGATGCTGACGCAGCAGAAGATCAACGGGGCGGCGAGCGAGCGGAGCGACCTGTCGTTGATTCTTTTCGATGAGATTGAGAAAGCGGCGCCGTCGATGACTCGGATGCTGCTGGGGATTCTGGACAAGGCTCAGTTGCGGCTTGGGGATAACAACACGGTGAACTTCGAGCGGACGATGATCTTTCTGACGAGCAACCTGGGGGCGAAGGCGATGCAGAAGCAGATGGGGACGCCGTTCGGGTTTGAGGCGATGGTGCACGAGACGGAGGAGTCGCGGTGCACGGCGAAGCGGCTGGAGCAGATTGGCCTCGCGGCGGTGCGGCGGCGGTTCAGTCCGGAGTTTGTGAACCGGATCGACAAGGTGGTGACTTACAAGCCGCTGACGAACGACGACCTGGCGAAGATACTCGATCACTTACTGGTGGAGTTTCAGCGGCTGATCGACAACCGGCTTGGCGTCCGGGGATTTGTTCTGAGTCTGACGCCGCGTGGACGGAAGTGGCTGCTGAAGAAGGGGGCGAGCCAGGAATATGGCGCGCGGGAGTTGAAGCGGACGATTCACCGGCACGTGATTCAGCCGCTGGCGGCGAGCGTGGCGAAGGGGACGGTGCGGCCGGGGACGATCGTGCGGATGGACCCGAGGGAAGACAAGCTGGTGATTCTGCCGCAGGCGGCGTAAGTAGCTACCGCTGGCTAGCGCTGCCAGGTTGCGGTGGAGGTGACGGTGGTGTCGCCGGGGAGTTGAAGGCGCAGTTCGATACGGACTTCGTCGGAGGAGGGTTGGTAAACGGTGTTGCCGGAGCGCAGTGCGTCCGGCGAAAGGCTGACGGTCTTTGTGGAGGAACCGTCGACGATGACGAGGGTTGCCGAATGGGCTTGGGCGAGGAGGGGCAAAGTGCGATCCCACTCGATCTGGATATCCGAGCCGCGTGTTTGGGCGGTAATCGTGAGTCGATAAGCGGTGGCCGAAGAAACCCAGGGAAACGGGAGATAGCGGTGGACAAGATATCCCGCGGGCACGACGGCCATGACCAATAAGAGCGCCAGCCAGGTCCAGACGCTCCAGTGCCGGGGTTCGTCGTCGCCGGTGTCGATGACGAATTCAGGTGTCCAGGCGGTGACGGGCCGCCGGGGAAGAGGGGGTAGCGACACCACGGGAGGTTCGGGTTCGGGGCGCTTGAGAGGGGACGCGGCTTCGGAGACGGTGCGCGGGCGTTGTACGACGCTGGAGGGTTCTTCCTTCGCGGGGGGTGGTTCGGTTTTTTGCGGCGCCGGTTCGGGCATGGGAAGATCGTGCTGCGGGCGGCGGCCTTCGCCGCGGGTGAAGCGTTCGCGGGTGGACGATGGATCGAGAGCGCTTCCGCGGAATGGGAATTCGGATGCGGGCACACTGGGGAGTTCGCCCTTGGTACGGGCGATGAACCCCGCGGTGCTGACACGCGTGGCGTAGGGACGGACGAGTAAGAAGAGGTCGTCTTCGGCGGGGAAGAAGCGGCCGAAGAAGGCGCGGTCTTCTCCGGTGACGCCCGGGGCGTTGCGGGTGTGGCTGCGGAAGCAGCCGACCGGCTTGAACTGCGGGTGGGCGCGGGCCTCCTGCAGGGCGCGAGCGAAGTTTTCGAGGTCCTTTTCCGAGAGCAGGAACGAAGGGCCGCGGCGATATTCGATCGGCGTGAGAACGAAATCGAGGATGCGCGCGGTGGGATCCGGTGTGGCCACGCGGGAGCCGAGGAGGATGCCACCGACTTCGGCGCCGCGTTTGGGCACGGCGCCGAAGCCGCGCAGGACTTCGGCGAGAATGCGGTCAATGACGTCGAGGCTGATGTGGACCTCGCCGCGTCCGCCGGGGAACGCGGTGATATAGAAACCTTGCTCGACGCGGCCGGTTGGGGGAGTCTCGGTCAAAGCTCTATAGTATGCCAGGGTTGGGTAGGAGTTGTCTCGTGCGGCGCGGGCGGGCGATGATGAAGTGCTGGCGGAAGGGTGAATGTCCGGAACGCTGTTTATCGTTGCGACACCGATCGGGAACCTGGAGGATATCACGTATCGCGCGGTGGCGACGCTGCGGGAGGCGGACGTGATTGCGTGTGAAGATACGCGGCACACGCGGACGCTGCTGGAGCGGTACGGAATCACGAAGCCGCTGGTGAGCTATCACGACCACAACGAGAGGGAGCGGGCGCCGGAGCTGCTGACAGAACTGGAGCAGGGCCGGAATGTGGCGCTGGTGTCGGATGCGGGGACGCCGCTGATGGCGGACCCTGGATACCGGTTGGTGCACGAGGCGATTGAGCGGGGGATTCGTGTGTCACCGGTGCCGGGGCCAACGGCCGCGCCGGCGGCGTTATCGGCTTCGGGGCTGGGCGTGGATGCGTTCGTGTTCGCGGGGTTTCTGCCGGCGAAGGCGACGCAGCGGCGGCGGGAGCTGGAGCGGTGGCGCGAGACGCGGGCGACGCTGATCTTCTATGAGGCTCCGCACCGGATTCTGGATGCGCTGGAGGACATCGGCGCGGTGTATGGGGAGCGGCCGGTGGTGGTGGCGCGCGAGATGACGAAGGTGCATGAGGAGTTTTTGCGTGGGACGGCGGGCGAGGTGCGGGCGGGGCTGGCGGGGCGGCCTTCGGTGAAGGGCGAGTTCGTGATTCTGGTTGGATGGGCGGAGCAGGCGGCGGCGACGGAAGAGACGCTCGAAGAGGAAGTGGCGCGGCGGGAGGCCGCGGGGATGCCGCGGATGGAAGCGATCAAGCAGGCGGCGAAGGCGCGCGGGATAGGGAAGCGCGAGGCTTATCGCGAGTTGGCGGGCGCGGGGCGCACGGGGCGCTGCGGGGCGGGGCAGCAGTCCGGCGGGCAGACGTCGGGGTAAGGGCCGAGCGCGCCGAGGCTCAGGCGCGGGGCTCCTTCGAGGCGTTCGGCGACGAGTTGGCGGATCATCGAGACGTATTGCGGATGCAGGCCGGCGGTCGAGGCGCGGGCCATGCGGAGGCCGAGGTCGTCGCAGAGTTGGCGGGCTTCGGTGTCGAGGTCGTAGAGGACCTCCATGTGATCGCTGACGAAGCCGACGGGGACGATGGCGAGCGAGTGCGCGCCTTGCGCGGCGAGTTTGCGGATGGCGTCGGAAACATCGGGCTCAAGCCAGGGCTGGCCGGGAGGGCCGCTGCGGCTTTGGTAGACGAGGCTCCAGTTGGTGAGTTTGAGTTCCTCGGCGATTAAGCGGCAGGCTTCTTCCAGTTGAGGAACGTAGTTGGCGTTGGGACCCTGTGCCATGGCGAGGGGGACGCTGTGGGCGGTGAAGAGAACGGGAGTTGCCGGGCCGTCTGAGGGTAGGGTGGCGAGGGCCTCGCGGGTGCGGTCGATCATGGCAGCGACGAAGCCCGGGTGGTTGAAGCAGACACGGAGTTTGGATATTTGCGGCGCCTCGGGGCCGACTTCGGCGCGGGCGCGTTCGATGTCTTCGCGGTACTGGCGGCAGCCGGAGTAAGAACTGAAGGCGGAGGTGGCGAAGGCGAGGGCGTGGCGGACGCCGTCGCGCTGCATCTGGCGGAGGGTATCGGCGAGGAGGGGATGCCAGTTGCGGTTGCCCCAGTAGATGGGCAAGTGGAGGCCGTGGGTTGAGAACTCCTGGCGGATGGCCTCGAGGAGAGCGCGGTTCTGATCGTTGATGGGGCTGCGGCCGCCGAAGTGGTAGTAATGTTCGGCGACCTCGATCATCCGCTCGCGCGGGACGTTTTTGCCGCGGAGGACGTTTTCGAGAAACGGGATTACGTCGCCGTGTTGTTCCGGCCCTCCGAAGGAGAGCAGGAGAAACGCGTCATATGCGGACGCTGCCATCGGTGGCTTCCTCTTCCTGGAGCGATTCGCCGCGACTCGAGATTTCGGGTGCGAGGAGGGTGCGGCAACCGGATCCAAACATTTCAGCTAGTTTTTGTTGCCGGTAAACAAAGATTCGGGGCAACTGCTCGCCAACTACCAGTTTATGTGCCAGGCGGCCGAGCGGGCCGAAGGGGAGGGCGTATTCGACGTGATCGCCGACGACGGCGCCTTCGGGGGTTGGCCGGAAGGTGTGGCTGTGGCGCCAGAGCGGATAGGGACCGCGCTCCTGCTCGTCGGTGAAGGAGAAGGGCGGCTGGTATCCGGTGATGCGGGTTTTCCAGTAGAGCGGAATGCCGAGCCAGCGGATGCGGTATTCGATTTCGGCGCCGGGGCGCATGACGACCTTGTCGTGGGAGATGACGCGGAAAGAGAGCCAGGGCGGGGTGATTTTCGCGAGGTTGTAAGGGTTCTCGAAGACTTCGAAGACGCGGGCGATGGGGAGCGGCACGAGCATGCGGCAGCGGAGGTGGTAGGTGTGCATGGTGTCAATTTCCTTCGAGTTGATGCAGTTCGAGCGGTGTGAAGCGGCAGTTGGGCGGGACGGGGCGCGGGTCGCCGAGGCGGCGGAGATTGAGGAGGGCGTTGAACTCGCAGGGGTTGAGCCCGAGGGCGCGGTTGAAATCGGCGCGGGCGGCTTCGTTTTGGCCGAGGGCGGCGAGGGCGGCGCCTCGGTTGTTGAAAGAGAGAGGGTCGGTGGGAGATTCGGCGAGGGCTTCACCAAAGGCGGCTAAAGCGTGGGGGGCATCGCCTTGGGCGAGATAGATGCGGCCGAGTTCGGTCGGCACTCGCGCGTCGTTGGGGAAGAGGGTGTGGGTTTCATCGAGGAGAGAGATGGCCTGGGCCGGCGGCAGGGCGCGGGCGAGTTGGATGCGGGGGCGAAGTTTGGTGGGAGCTTTGGCGACGGCGTCCCGCCAGAGGGTTTGTTCGCTTTGCCAGACGAGGGTGCGAATGAGGGCGAGGCCGGCGAGGATGGCGGCGAAGGCGGCGGCGAGGCGCCAGTCGAGGTGTTGAGCGAGGAGGCCGATGGCGGCGGAGAAGGCGATCATCGGGAGGTACATGCGCCGGTCGGCGGCGAGGTCGGAGGCGGGGAAGATGCTGGAGGAGGGCAGAAGGAGAATGAGGCCGCCGAGCAGCCACCAGCCGGGTTGCCATCCGCGGAGGGCGGCGAGGAGGGCGACGGAGGCCGCGGCGGCGAGGGCAAGCCAAGCGGCGGCGGCGAGCGAGGGCGTGGGGACGCGGATATCGGGGTCGACAGTGAAACCGAAGGGAAGCACGAGGAGCCTTAAATATCTCCAGATGACGGGACCCTGGGCGGCGAGGTATTTTTCGGGCGAATAAGCGGCGGAGGCGCCGACGTTTGTGCCTGCGATGCGGGAGGCGGCGAGGATGGTGCGGAGTCCGGCGGCGGCGGCGAGGGCGACCATGGAGGCGAGCTGCGTCCATGCGCGCTTCCGGCCTTTGCCGGCGAAGCTTAGAAGCGCGAGGAAGAGGGGGAGGGCCACGCATTCTTCCTTGGCGAGGAGGGCGGGAACGAACCATGCGGCGGCGGTCCAGGGGGCGTTGTCGAGCCAGGCGCGGAGGCTTAGAAGGCAGAAGAGCGCGGCGAGGAGGGTGGCGCGTTCGAAGATGTAATTGATGGCTTCGGCTTGAATCGGGTGCACGGCAAAGAACGCGGCGGCGAGCCACGCGGCGTGGAGCGGAAGCGCGCGGCGGAGGGTGTGGAACAGGAGCAAGACGATGGCGAGGTGGAGGGCGAGGCCGACGATTAAGTAGGGCAGAGGATTCGCGCCGGCGAGTTGGTAGGTGAGCCAAAAGGTGGAGTAAGTGAGGGGGCGCGTGGCAAACGGGGCCCAAAGATGAACGATGCCGGCGGGCGAGGTTACGTCGGGATTGACAAAG
>JAJYKC010000063.1 GCA_021788955.1 Acidobacteriota bacterium | reverse complement strand
GCCGGCGAGGACGTCGACGATGTCCTGGTCGACCCAGAGGGCGGACTTGCCACCGGTCATGTAGCCGATGCGGCTGACGTGGTTGACGATGGCCTGGTCGTGGCCATGGCTGGGGTGCATGGTGAGGAGCTCGGGGTGGTCCTTGCCGGTGAGTTCGCCGGGGAAAGGAGTTTTGTAGCTGACACCGATGGGGTCTTTGGGGTCCAGGTTGACGACGCGGTGGTTTTCGACGAAGACGCAGGGGACGCGGTCGAGCGTGGCGGGGATGATGAAGGAGTAGTCGAAGCCGACTTCGTTGGGGCCGGGGCGGATGTCGCCGTTCCAGTCGATGTCGCCGCTGCCGAGGCCAAGATGCCATTTGCCGATGGCGGCGGTGTGGTAGCCGGCGCGCTGGAGCGTGGCGGGAAGCGTGTCGCCGTTGGTGGGGAGAATGAGCGCGGCGTCGCCGGGGAGGATGCCGGTGCCGGATTTGCGCCATGCATATTGGCCGCTGAGGAGCGAATAGCGGGACGGGGTGCACGTGGCCGAAGAGGTGTGGACGTTGGTGAAGCGGAGGCCGCCGGCGGCGAGGCGATCGAGGTTGGGGGTTTTGACGCGGGTGGCGCCGTAGCAGGAGAGGTCGCCGTAGCCGACGTCGTCGGCGTAGATGAGGAGGATGTTGGGGCGGTTGGTGGGGGCGGCGGTGAGGGAGGCAGCCGCGCCGGCGCCGAGGCCGGCGGAGAGGAGGAACTGGCGTCGATTCACGTTGTCTACTTTGTCATATCAAAGAGGAGCGCGTGGGGTTACGTGTCGTCCTCTTCGACGCCCATTTGCGAGAGGCGGTAGCGGAGGGCGTTGCGGGTGAGGCCGAGGAGGCGGGCGGCCTGGCTTTTGTTGCCGTTGGCGCGGCGGAGGGCTTCGCGGATGAGTTGCTGTTCGTATTGTTCGAGGGAGAGGCCTTCGGGAAGGAAGCCGCCGTTGGAGGCGGCGGGGCGGGTGCGATGGTCGGTTTCCAGGCGGATGTCGGCGGCCTGCAGGCGCGTGCCGGAAGCGAGGACCATGCTGCGCTCGATGACGTTTTCGAGTTCCCGCACGTTGCCGGGCCAGTGGAATTCGAGGAGACGCTCGATGGCTTCCGGGGCGACGGAATCGACCTGGCTGCCGAGATCCTTGCTGAGTTTCTTGATGAAGTGTTCGACCAGGAACGGGATGTCCTCTTTGCGCTCGCGGAGGGGTGGGACGTTGATGGGAAGGACGTTGAGGCGGTAGTAGAGATCCTCGCGGAAGGTGCCTTGTTCGAGGGCTTCGCGGAGGTCGACGTTAGTGGCGGCGACAACGCGGACGTCGATGTGGCGGGTTTTGTTGCTGCCGAGGCGTTCGAACTCGCGTTCCTGGAGGATGCGGAGAAGTTTCACCTGGACGGCGGGGGGAACGTCGCCGATCTCGTCGAGGAAGACGGTGCCGGTGTCGGCCTGCTCGAACTTACCGGGCTTGGTAGTGGTGGCGCCGGTGAAGGCTCCTTTTTCATAGCCGAACAGCTCGCTCTCCATGAGGTTTTCGGGGATGGCGGTGCAGTTGAGTTTGACGAACGGCTTGTCGCGGCGCGGGGAATGCTGGTGGATGGCGCGGGCGATCATATCCTTGCCGACGCCGCTTTCTCCGCAAAGCAGGACGGTGGCGCGGGTGGGCGCGACGCGTTCGACGGTGGAGAAGATTTCCCGCATGGCGGGGCTGCGGCCGACGATGTTGCCGAACTGGTAGCGCGAGTTGAGTTCGGCTTTGAGCTGGCGGTTTTCCTCCCGGAGGGCGCGGTTGGCGAGGGCTTTGTTGACGACCGCGACGAGGTGATCGAGCGAGAAGGGCTTGGGGACGAAGTTTTCCGCGCCCGCTTTCATGGCCTCGACGGCCTTTTCGATGCTGCCGAAGGCGGTCATGACGATGACGGGCGCGGTGAGGTGTTGTTCGCGGAGGCGGGTCAGGAGTTCGAGGCCGTCGATGCCGGGCAGGCGGAGGTCGGTGAGGACGACATCGGCGGAAGAGGCGAGTTGGAGCCCGTCCTCGGCGGTTCCGGCCTGATCGACTTCGAAGCCTTCGGCGCGCAACTGTAATTCGATTACGCGGCGCAGCTTTTCTTCGTCTTCGACTACGAGGATGCGGCCGGTCATTGGGTCTCCTTCATCGGAATCAGTACCCGGAACACGCTGCCCTGGCCGGGTTCGCTTTCCACTTCGATCGTTCCTCCATGGCCGTCGACGATTTTCGAGACGATCGGCAGGCCGAGGCCGACGCCGTCGCGCTTGGTGGTGTAGAAGGGGTTGAACATGTTTTCCCGGTGGGTGGAGTCGATGCCGGAGCCGCGGTCGATGACGGAGACTTCGACGAAGTCTTCGCGTTCGCGGGTTTTGAGGGTGATGGGGGCGTGCGGGGGACTGGCTTGCGCGGCGTTCATGAGCAGGTTTACGAAGACGCGTTCCATCAGTTCGGAATCCATGGGGACGGGGAGGACATCGGGCGAATAGTTTTTGTAGACGACGACTTCATAGGGGGGCTGGTGGTTTTCGAGTTCGGTGACGGCGCGGTCTAGCACCTGGGTCAGATCCGAGGGGGCCTTGCGCACCTGGAGGGGGCGGGCGAAGTCGAGGAAGCGCGTGACGAGGGAGTTGGTGCGATCGACTTCGCTAGCGATATAGCCGGCCATCTCGCGGGCGACCTCGTTGGAGGTGTCTACTGACTTGCGAAGCATTTCGGCCGAGGCGCGGATGGTGCCCAGAGGGTTACGGAGTTCATGGGCGAGGCCGGCGGAGAGTTGGCCGAGGGCCGCGAGTCGTTCGCTGCGGCGCACCTCGGCTTCCGCTTCGCGGAGGCTCTGGTTGGCCTCGGCGAGTTGCTCGGCGGTTCGCTGATAGCGGCGGGCTTCGCGGCGTTTGGCTTCGGCGAGTTGATAGGTGAGGAAGCCGAGCACCGGCATCATGAGGATCCGGACGAGGAGTTCCGGCACCTGGCTGGCGGGGATGTATTGATAAGTCCAGTCGACCAGGAGGAGAGAGGAGAGATACATGGCGCAGGCGCCGAGGGCGGCGAGCGTGGTGCCGACAGGGCCGAGCGCGGTGGCGGCGGAGACGACGGGGAACAGAAGGATCCAGTGGTAGCTGCTGGAGACGCCGCCGGTGATTCCGATGAGCAATCCGCAGAGGGCGAGATTGACGGCGAGGGAGACGGCGCTGCCGGCGCGTGAGGCGAACCAGGGAAACTTCGGCTCGATGACCTGAGCCACGCCGAGCAGGCAGAGCAGCAGGATGACGAGGGGCGTACGCGATGGGCCGAACAACGCCAAGGCGGTGAAAAGGACAACCCAGACAGCGTCCTGCGGACGCAGCAGGCGGCTTACGGAAACGGGGCTGGAAACGTCGTCGTCCACGCTGTCATCTTAACGGGCTTTGTGACACAATGAAGCTTCACACGCGTCTTTCATGGAAACCCCACGTATTTCTGAGCTTTCTCCCGAGTCTGTCACCGCGCCCTTGCAGGAGGAAACCACTTTCGCACTGAGCGCGGCGCCGGAGGGCGAAGCCGAATCGCAAGAGTCCGCCGCGTCCGAAGACGATTCGTTCGCCTCGATTCTTTCCGCTTTCGAACACGAGCATGAACATGCCGCCGGGTCGGCGCTCGAAGGTACGGTGGTGGCGGTGTCGCCGGAGACCGTGTATGTCGATCTTGGACGGAAGACAGAGGGGTTGCTTCCGGTGACGAGTCTTCCCGCGGGAGTGAGCGCCGCGGACCTGAAGGCGGGCAGCACGATCACGGTGTCCATCAGCGGACGCGATAACGACGGCAACTATCTGCTTTCGACGGTTAAGGTGGAACGGCCGCGCGACTGGACCGCTTTCGAGCGGGCCTTCGCCGAGAAGACACCGATCGCCGGCACGGTAACGGAAGCCGTGAAGGGTGGTCTGCGAGTGGACTGCGGCGGCGTGAAAGCGTTCATGCCGGCGTCACGGAGCGGCATTCGCGAGATGGCGGAACTGGAAAGGCTGATTGGCCAGGAGATTCAGTGCCGCATCATCAAGCTGGACGTAGCCAGCGAGGATGTGGTGGTGGACCGGCGCGCGATCCTCGAGGAAGAAGCCGAGCGGACGAGGGTGGAGGCATTTGCTTCGATCACCGAAGAGGCCGTGGTCAAGGGTAGGGTACGCAGCTTGACCGAATTCGGGGCGTTTGTGGAGCTGGCTCCCGGGATCGATGGGTTGCTGCACGTGGCGGACCTGGCGTGGGCGCGCGTGAATAAGCCTTCCGATGTGCTTCATGTGGGAGAAGAGGTTGAAGTAAAGGTTCTGAAGGTCAATCCGGCGACGCGGAAGATTTCGCTGGGCCGCAAGCAATTGATTCCCGATCCGTGGACGGTGGCAGCCGAGATGTTCCAGACGGGCCAGCGAGTGAAGGGCACGGTTTCGCGGCTGGCGGATTTCGGGGCGTTTGTGGAGTTGATGCCGGGCGTGGACGGGCTGATTCACGTCTCCGAGTTGAGCTGGAGCAAGAAGATCCGGAAGCCCTCGGACATGCTGAAGGCCGGCGAACAGGTGGAAGTGGTGGTGCTCGGCGTGAGCCCGGCGGAGAAACGGATTTCGCTGGGGCTGAAGCAGGCGCTCGGAGATCCCTGGGAAGATGCCGAGCAGAAGTTCAAGCCGGGAACCGTGGTGGAAGGTCCGGCGACGTCGCTTACGAACTTCGGCGCGTTTGTCGATCTCGGTGGCGGCATTGAAGGCATGGTACACATTTCCGACATCACGAGCGAAAAACGTTTGAACCATGCCAAGGATGCCTTGTCGATGGGGCAGACGGTTCGCGCGGCGGTGGTGGAGGTGGATCGGGCGCGGCGCCGGATCCGGCTGAGCATGAAGCAGCTCGAGCCAACGCCGGCGGACGAATATATTGCGAGCCACGCCGCGGGCGAGACCGTGACCGGGCGGGTGGTGGATGTGCATGGGCACCGGGTGCGCGTGGAGTTGGGCGAAGGAGTGATGGCGGAGTGCCGGCTGGTGGCAACGGCACAGGCTGCGCGGAGCCCGCAGGCCGAGACGGCGAGGCCCGACATCGGATCGCTCACGGCGATGCTGGCGGCGAAGTGGAAGCAGGGCGGGGGACCGGAGACAGCGCGTTCGCAGCCCAGCATCCGCGCGGGCGAGATCCGCAGTTTCCGGATTACGTCGCTCGATGCGGCGACGCGGAAGATCGAACTCGAACAGGCAGACTGAGGCCCGGCGGAGGTGACCGCTCCGTTGCGGTCGCGGTTACGGGGCGCGCTGATAACGAGAACTCTTGAAAAGGCGGCGATGCCACTGCTGCGATTAGCCACGCCGAAGCGCTGCGCGGGGCAAAGACACGTCAGGCTTCGTTCGGAGTAAGTTGCTTCCGCATCCGGACGATTGCCAGGCCGGAGCCATCGGGCAGCGGGGCGGTGAGGGGTTCGATTTCGGTGTAGCCGCGGGCGAGGTAGAGCGGGACTCCGGCGAGGGTGGCGGCCATTTCGGCAGCGCGGAAGCCGGCATCGCGCGCCTCGTCTTCGCAGGCGGCCAGGATTTGCGAGCCGATGCCGCGGCGGGCGAAATCCGGATGGATGAAGAAGGCCCGGATTTTGGCGGGATCAGTGGAGGGGTCGAGGAGGGCGGCGGCGCGGACCGGAGCGTCGTCTCCTCCATAAAGAGTCTTGCGCTTGCTCCAGCCTCCGCAGCCGGCGATGATTCCGTCGACCTCCGCAATGAAGTAGGTCCGGTCGGCGATGAGTTGGCGGTCTGGGGTGAAGATGGCGAGGAGCGCGGCCTCGCGCTGGCGCGGAGAATACTCGGGCTGCAGGCCGCGGACGCTTGCGGCGATGAGTTCGGCGAGCGCCGGGATGTCGGCGGACGTCGCTTTGCGCAGCGTCGCGATCATCCTGCCAGTTTAGCGGGAAGTGGTTAGGCCGCTCGCTCGGAGAGCGGTTCCATGGAGGGGCGGGCGGTGTGGAGGTCCAGGGCGCGGGACCACTTTCGTTCGAACGACACTTCGCGGAGGAAGTTGCCGAGGGTCACCAGCGGCGCGGCGGCCATCAGCGGGGAGAGGAGCAGCGTCCAGGGCCGCTCGCCGATCATGGAGGCGCCGATGGCCCATACGGCGAAGGTCAGCTTGAAGAAGTCGCCGCTTTGGCCGCGCGCTTGAGAGCGCCGCGCGCGGATACCGGCCAGGAACTCCGGTGCGGTGCGGGCGCCGGTGACCTCAGTGTAAGTGCGGCCGAGAGCGGCCATGGTGTGCGCGTCGCTGCCGCCGATGTGGGCCTTGGCCCAACGCGAGGCGAGCGTGGCGGCGGAACGATTCGCGGCTTCGAGGATCTGTCCGTTGGCGGTTTCGAGCGCCGGGAAAGATCGCTCGAAGGCTTCGAAATCGGCCGCCGCGCGCGATCCGGTGAGGGAAGAGAAGACATGGTTGAGGCTGAAGAGCAAGCCGCGCTGGTTGAGAAAGGCGATGAGGGATTCGAGATCGTCCCGGCGGCGCTGCAACTCGAGGTGGTCGCGCTCCTCAATGCCGTAGACGCCCATGTGAAATTCGGTTCCCGCGGGGCTGCGGCAGGTGACTTCTTCGCTTAAGAAGAAATCGGGGCGATGGCGGAGGACTTCGACGGCGTCGATGGAATCGTGGTCGGTGACGGTGACCAGGTCCATTCCGCGGCGTTTGAGTGTGCCGTAGACGGCTTCGGGAGAGTTGTAGCATTCGCGGCAGACGCCGCGGAGCAAGGGAATCGTGCACATGCCGCTTCCCGTGGTGTGGACATGAAGATCGCACCGCATACTTTCATGGAACGCGAGTCCTGTTACAACGGCGTGGCGGCGGGAAAAAACAATTGTGAAGGAATTTGTTGGATTTGGGTTCCGCGGGCGCGTGTCAGAGGCGCGTCATGGATTTGTCACAGGGTTGACACACGGGGAGGCGTGGTCCTTGAGCCGGACGGCACGAGCCTAAGGTAGCAGCGCTACTTTTCCAGCTTCAAGTCGATGACGGGTCTTTTAGCGCCGTCGAAGACGCTGAGGCGCTTGGTTTTGCTGCTGGCGCCCTGGAAGGTGGCGCGGAGTTCGTAGGTGATGTCCGTGCTGAGGCCGGTGAAATGGTACCTGCCGCCCGCCTGGCAGACGTAGGAGCGGATCTGGAGGGTTTTGGTGTCCTTCAGTTGGACGACCGCTCCGGGGACTGGATCGCCGGAGGCATTCGTGACGACGCCGGAGACGGAGCGGGTATCGCCGTCGGTAGCTTGCGCGATCGCCTTAGGAACAAGGGCGGCGATAAGCAGCGCGAGGGCGAGCGACATTGTGACGAAAGAGCGCGGCATCATGCGGGTCTCCATTTATTTGGACTTGGGTTCGAGCAGAAAGGATAGATCGACGCGTTCGTCGCCTCGGATTTCGACGTCTTTCTGCTGCGGCGCGTAGCCCCTGGCGGCGACCGAGACGCGGAAGTGACTTTCCACCGCCGGCACGCGGAACAGAAACTCGCCGCGGGGGCTGGAAACGGCTTTCTGTCTCGACGGCTTGGCGTTGGAGCCAGGATCGGGAACGGAGACGAGCGTGACTTCGACGCCGGGAAAGGCGAAGCCGGGATCGCGAAACACAGTCCCGGCTATTTCGGCCTGTGGGCCGACGGTTTTATTTTTGTGGGCGGCGAAGAGAGGAAGGGCGAGCGCCAGAAGGAGGGCGGCGCTACTTCCAATCCTCCTCTTCCTCGTCGTCATCTTCTTCATCCAGCGATTCCTCGTCGTCTTCCTCGTCAAAGTCGAAGTCCTCTTCATCCTCGTCCTCGACGTCATCAGCCGGCTGGAGTTCCAGCGGATCCTTACCGGTCACCAGCAATTCCGCGCCACATTCGCTGCAGTCGACCGGGTCGCCTTCGTCGAGGTCTTCCTCGTCGAGTTCGAGGACCGCGTCGCAAACGGGACAATTCACCATGATCTATATCTCCAGGCTCGAAAGTTCTGCTTCTCGATCGATTCCAGGTTCCACCCTCAACGGCCGCGAGGGGCCGTCAACGAGGATTCTAACTCATGCGCATATTCCTGCAAGGCCGTCTTGGGGAGGGTGATGAGAGTCTTCTCCATGTCCTCGAAGGAGGACACCATACGGCGGATGTGCTGCGCCGCGAGCCGCATGCACCAGGGATCGGAAAGCACCGTGCCTGTCTTTTGGGCGAGTTCCCGGAGATGCGCGTGAGGAAGCGCGATCACTTTCTCCTGTTTCTCCTCACCGTCCGTGACGAGAGTGAACTTCACGTCCACGGTGTCGGCGTGACGGATCGAAATCGCGTTCTGCAACCACTGGAACTCAACGTGCCATACGCGCCCGAAGGGATCCGGGCCGGCATCGAAACTGCGGACGTTTGCAACCATCATCCGCATTCTAACCGAAGGCGCGAGGCGGGTGCGCGACTTCTTCGGCGCGACCGCTACCATGGAGAATACTTGTCTTCGAGCGCCCGATGAGCGACCCGGCCAAACCATCGAAATTCGGACTGATCGCCCGCGCGGGCGTGTTCGCGCTGATCGGGATTCTCGGTTTGACGTTGTTTCCGCCGCTTATGTTGCCGGTGGCCGGATATGTGGTGGCCGCGGCGCTGGGGACCTTCGCCGCGGCGGCCGTGGCG
>JAJYKC010000062.1 GCA_021788955.1 Acidobacteriota bacterium | reverse complement strand
ATCTATTGCGAGCGTCCGGAAAAGCGCGGCGAAATGGGGGCTGCGAAACGGCAACCTGACTTCAATGTATCAGCCGGAGCAGGGTGCGGCCCTGGCGCGGCTCAATTGTTCCGGTGCGGCGGCATCTTTGCCATTGCGGCGTCGATACGGCGTGAAGCGTCGTCGTAGAGCGCGTAGGCGGCGGCCGTGGGGCGCCGGTCCGCGCTCTCCACAACTCCCAGTACCGCCGTCAAGTCGCTCGTCGCCGTCGCGCAGGCGGCCACGACGTCGTCCGGGGCGGTTCCTTTTCTAACGCCGTGGCATTCCTGGATCTTCGCCGAGGCTTTCAACCCCAGGGCGAGTTGATCCGCCAGCTCCGCCGCCGGCGCTTTCGATCTGGGATCCAGACGCACCGTAAGCGGCTGGGTATAGGTTTGCCCGTTTGCGATCAAGCGGACTTCATACGTTCCGGGCAACACCTGCGGACCGCCGCCGAAGCCGGAGAACTCTGCTTCTTCGTCGTCAGCGTGCCCCGGCGAAGGATAGCGGAGGTCCCAAACGAACCGATGCATTCCCGGTTTTGTCGAGACGCCCACCGGCGCGGGCCTCCAGATCGCAGCGATCGGTATTGCCCGGGGAGCCTGCGCCGGCCTGGCCTCGCTCGAGAACTTCCTGACCAACTTGCCTGCGGCATCGTAAATCTCAATTCTTACCGGCCCCGACGCGCTGCCGTGGAGGTAATAGTCGATCATGGCCCCGTTGGGCGGGTTCTTCGCTTGCGGCGTCTCCGGCGGCAGTGGCGTGCCGGCAAAACGCATCGGGTTCAGCCGCCACGCGGCGGACGGAGCGTAGAGATACGCGCTGCCGGAGGCGACGTCGGCTTGCGCCTGCCGTAATGGGCTGATGTTATCGAGTATCCAGAACGCCCGGCCGTGGGTCGCGATCGCCAGATCGCCTTCGTGAATTGCCAGATCGCGCACGGACACCACCGGCAGGTTCAACTGCATTGACTGCCAGTGGTCTCCCTCGTCGAACGAGACCATCACGCCTTTTTCCGTGCCCGCGAACAGCAGGCCGCGCCGTACCGGATCCTCGCTCACAGCATTAACAAAAGCCGGCTCGGCCAGACCGTCCACGATGAGAGTCCACGTTCGGCCGAAATCCCGGGTCCGGTAGATATAGGGGCGGTAATCGTCGAGGCGGTGACGGTCGACCGCCGCATACGCGGTGGCGGCGTCGAAATGGGACGCCTCGATCAAGGTAATCTTGCTCCAGGGCGTCAGTGCCGGCGGCGTGACGTTCTGCCAACTCCGGCCTCCATCGCGAGTTACGTGGATCAAGCCCGAGTCGCTCCCCGCCCAGATGACCTGGGCCTCCAGAGGCGACGGCGCTATCGTGTAAACGACGCCATATCCTCGTTGGCGGGCGTTGTCCACCGTTACTGGGCCGGACGGCGCCGCGTCCTTTGACCCCTTCCTTTCGTCGCCGGTCAGGTCCGGACTGATTTCTTTCCAATTGGAGCCGCCGTCGGTGCTGCGCAGCACATATTGGGCGCCGAAATACAATGTGGAAGGATCCGCCGGGGAGAAGACCAGCGGCGATGTCCAGGTTGCCCGGTACTTCCTTCCGGCGATTTCGGTTCCGAACCGGAAGGAAGGCCAAGGCGAAATGTTTTGTGCCTGCGATGTCCGGCGATCCATCCGCGTCAGACCCCCGTATGTGTCCCCGGAGAAGATGATGTTGCTGTCTCTCGGGTCCGGCGCGATGTAGCCGCTTTCTCCGCCGCCCGGAGCAAACCAGTCCCGCCCGTCGATCACACCATGGTCGCTTCGGCTGGCCACCGCCATCGATCCGCTGTCCTGCTGCGCGCCGTAAACGTAGTACGGAAAACTATGGTCCGTGATGACGTGATAGAACTGCCCCGTTGGCTGGTTGTACCACGTGGTCCAGGTCAGCGCCCCGTTCACACTGACGACGACACCCTGATCGCTGCCCAGGATCATGCGCTGTGGATCCTTCGGATCGATCCACAATTGGTGATAGTCGTCGCCGCCGGGCGCCCCGCGCACGACGTCGAACGTCTTGCCCGCATCCTTGGAACGCATCAGTGCAACGTTCGGGATAAACACGTCGTCCGGGTCGCTGGGGTTCACGGTGATCGTGCCGAAATACCAGGCACGGCTCGTAATGCGACGGTCGTTTCCGGCCAGCGTCCAGGTTGCCCCACCGTCGTCGGAGCGATAGAGTCCCGCCGCCTTCGCGTCGATCAAGGCGTAGACGCGGGTGGCTGACGCAGCCGCCACGGCGACCCGTCCCCACGGGCCATCCGGCAACCCATGGCCTGTAAGCTGTGTCCAGGTTTCCCCACCATTGGTAGTCTTATACAGCCCGCTCCCCGGTCCGTCCTCGGGAGGATAAGTGCTCCACGGAGTCCTTCTCGCTTGCCACATCGCGGCGTAAATGGTCTTCGGGTCCGCGGGCGACATTGCCAAATCAATCGCGCCGGTGTCGGGTCCCTTATCGAGGACTTTCTGCCACGTCGCTCCGCCGTCGATGGTCCGGTAAACCCCTCGCTCCGCATTCGGGCCATACGCGTGGCCCAGGGCCGCCACATAGACGATGCCGGGATTCTCGGGATGGATGACGATGCGTCCGATCTGCCTCGAATCCTTCAGCCCGGCGTTCGTCCAGGTCCGCCCGCCGTCGATGGACTTGTAGATGCCGTCGCCGAAGGCGATGTCCGACCGCATGTCCGCCTCGCCCGTGCCGGCATAAATCACGTTCGGGCTCGAAGGCGCAACCTCAATCGCTCCGATGGATGCGATGTCCTGACCGTCGAAAACCGGCGTCCAGACCGAGCCTGCGTCGATCGTCTTCCAGACCCCGCCGCCCACCGCGCCGAAATAGAATGTTCTGCCATCGCCCGCCACGCCGGTGACCGCGATCGCCCGGCCGCCGCGGAACGGCCCGATCATCCGCCAGGACAGGCCGTCGAATAACTGTGCCGGCATCCCGGCCGCCGCGGCCCCGGCCGCGCACACCGCACCCGCCAACACAATCAGCCACGCTTGCCTCATTCGCTGCCTCCTCACCCCGGCGCGGCGCGGCGCCGGCTGTTCAATCATGCCACGGGTTTGCCGTAGAGCCCCCGAGCGCCCATCGATCGAATGCGGATCAGGTCCCAAAACGACCGCAGCCCGCTCCACGCGCTGACCTTGGTCCCTTCCACGTTGCGCCAGCGAACCGGCGCCTCAATTGCTGCAATGCCCAACTTGCGCGCAATGAACAGGTCCTCCACGTCAAAGCTGAAGCCGTCCAGTTTCTGCCGCGTGAATACTTCCTGCGCCGCCCGCGCCGAGTACAGCTTGAACCCGCATTGCGTATCGCGAAAAGGAAGTCCTGTCACTACCCGCATCACCAGATTGAAGAATCGTCCGGACCACTCGCGGAAGCCGCTCTGGTGCACTTCCACGGTATTGGGATCGAGTGCGCGGGAGCCGATTGCGATCTCCGCGCCGCTCTCTAGCGCGCGCGAATGCAGCTTGGCCAGTTCTTCGATCGGCGTGGAAAGATCGGCGTCCGTGAACAGCACCCAATCTCCCTTCGCCGCAAGCATCCCGGAGCGGACCGCGTAGCCTTTTCCGCGATTACCCGGATTGCGCAGCAACCGAAGCACGGTTTGTCTCTTCGCCCGCTCCTCAACCATCCCGGCCGTCCCGTCCCGGGAGCCATCGTCTACGACCAGCACCTCCCAAAACTCCAGCTTCTGGCCCTGAAGCCATTCCATGATCCGATCCAGGGTCAGAGGCAGGCGGCGGATTTCGTTGTAGGCGGGAATTACGATCGAAAGCGAACGCAATTGTCGATTATAATTCAGCTTAGGCCGCATCACCGCCGCCGTCTCACTTGAGGAGTTCCCCAATTGGCATTGGAAGACGATCTGCTAGAGCAGCGTCATGCTCGCATCGCACAAATTGAAGCTCTCGGCTATCAGTCCTACGGCCGCCGCTACGACGCCTCCACCACGATCCCGCAGATTCTCGGCGAACATGGCGCTAAATCCGCCCCGGAACTCGAACCGAAGATAGAAGTCCGCATCACGGGGCGCATCCACACGATCCGCCGCATGGGGAAAGCCGGTTTTGCGCATCTGGCACAGGGCGGGGAGCGGCTGCAAATCTACGTCCGCAAGGATAGCGTCCCGGAACGCGATTACGGCCTGTGGGAGTTGCTCGATTTAGGCGACATCGTTGGCGTGACCGGCTACCTGTTCCGCACCCGGACGGGCGAACTGAGCGTACACGCCGAGTCGCTTGAGTTTCTTTCCAAAAGCATCCTTCCGATGCCCGAGAAATGGCATGGGCTGGAGGACGTTGAGACCCGCTATCGCCAGCGGTATCTCGATCTCATCGCGAACCCCGAGGTCGCCCGCGTATTTCTTACGCGCTCGAAGATCGTCGCCTCGCTCCGGCGCCAACTGGACTCCCTCGGCTTCGTCGAAGTGGAAACACCGATCCTTCAGCCGATCTATGGCGGCGCGGCGGCGCGCCCCTTCGTCACGCATCACAATACGCTCGACATTGATCTCTACCTGCGCATCGCGCCCGAACTCTACCTGAAGCGCCTGCTGGTCGGCGGTTTGGACCGCGTTTACGAAATCAATCGCAACTTCCGCAACGAAGGCATTTCCTTCAAGCACAATCCCGAGTTCACGATGCTCGAGTTCTACCAGGCCTACACGGACTACTGGGGTTTGATGGATCTCACAGCGGACTTGATCCGCGAGACGGCCCTCGATGCCACCGGGGCGACCGTGGCCGAATTCCAGGGCCAACAGATCGATTTCGGCAGTGTTCGCCGCGTGAGCATGGTGGAAGCCGTGGGCGATCCGTCGCTCCGCGGCCCTGCTTTGGTGCAAGCCTTCGAACAGAAGGTCGAGCCCACGCTGATCCAGCCGACGATAGTCTACGACCATCCTGTCGAAGCCTCGCCGCTGTCGAAACGCAAGCCGTCCGACCCGGCGTTCGTGGAGCGGTTTGAACTATTCATCGCGGGCATGGAAATCGCCAACGCCTACACCGAACTCAACGACCCGCAGGAACAGCGCCGCCGCTTCGAATCCCAACTCGAGCTTCGCGCCGGCGGCGATGAGGAAGCCCACCAGATGGACGAAGACTACATTCGCGCCCTCAGCTATGGAATGCCGCCCGCCGGCGGGGAAGGAATCGGCGTGGACCGGCTGACGATGCTGCTTACCAATTCGCGCTCGATCCGCGATGTGATCCTGTTTCCGCTGCTCCGTCCGGAAGGGGAGATTGGGTTCGCCGAACGTCTCCGCAGGCTCACGTGAGCTTCTTCGAACTGTTCGTCGCCAGGCGTTACCTGCGGGCCAAGCGCAAACAGGCGGTCATATCCGTGATCACCGTGATCTCTGTTGCCGGAGTCGCCGCGGGCGTCATGGCGCTGGTCATCGCCCTCGCCATCAACAACGGGTTCCGGACGACGCTTCAGCGCAGCCTGCTCGGAGCAACCGCCCACGTCACCATCACCGAAAAGCACCCCGCCTATGGCATCGACAATTGGGGCAAACTTGTTCCGCGCCTGGCACAAATCCCCCACGTGGCGCGCGTGCAGCCAAGCCTGTATGGATACGTTTTGCTCGCCGGTCCGGTGCAATCGAAGGGAGCCGAACTGAAAGGCATTCCCGTCGATACTCCTCCGGACATGCTTCGTCATCTGAAACAGGGGTCCTTCGACGGCCTTCGCGACAACTCCGGTCTGCCCGGCATCATCCTCGGCTCCCATCTGGCTGAAGAAACCGGCATGATGCTGAACAGCGTCGTCAAAGTGATCAGCCCGCAAGGGGAACTCACGCCATTCGGCCCGCGTGTCACCACCTTCCGCTTTCGCGTCGTCGGCATCTTCGAGTCTGGTTTCTACGACATCGATTCGCAATGGGCGTTTGCCGGATTGAGCGACGTCCAGCGCGTGTTCTCACTGCCGGACGTCGTGAACGCGATCGAAATTAAACTGGACGATATTTACGAGGCGCCCGAGGCTGCCGCCGCCGCTCAGTCCGTCATAGGGACCAAACTCGCCGCCGGCACCTGGATGGAGCAGTTCCACCAGATCCTTACAGCGCTGCGCATGGAGCGCACGGTCACGGCCGTCACGGTCGGCCTGATTGAACTTGTCGCCGCGCTGAATATTCTCATCACGCTGACGATGATGGTGATGGAGAAGAACCGCGACATTGCGATTCTGATGTCGCTCGGCGCGCGCCGCGAGCAGATCCGCCGCATCTTCCTTGCCGAAGGATTGCTCATCGGCGTCACCGGCACGGTGATCGGCCTGGCCGTTGGGTACTCAATATCCATCCTTGCCAGCCACTACCGCTGGCTCCGGCTCGATCAGGACGTCTATGCGCTCAGCTATGTGCCATTCGATCCGCGATGGCTTGACGGGGTTTGGATTGCCGCCGTAGCCGTCGTTGTCAGTTTCGCGGCCACGCTCTACCCGGCCGGACAGGCCACGCGAATCCTTCCCGCCGAAGCCCTTCGCTACGAGTAGCTCGATGCGAATCGCCATCGACGCCTATCCGCTTCTGCTGCGCAGCGCAGGCGTGAAGAGCTATCTTTTTCACTGGATCGAAGCCTTGCGCCGCACCCGTGGCCCGCACTCGATTGAAGCTTTTCCCTGGCTCGACGACATCGGACAGCTCTTTCACGAGGGCTCCACGCTCGCCTGGCTTCCCAGCCGTTCGCGCCTGGCGCTGCTCTTTTTCCTCAACCTTCCCGGCAACCCCGCCGTCAGCGTGTTGTCCTCGCGTTACGACGTATTCCACCTCTCGAACCAGGTTCGGCGATTTCCAAGGCGTACGCGCGTGACGGCCACGCTCCACGATTTCACCGCGTGGCTGATGCCCGAAGTTCACATCCGCGGCAATATCGAAGCCGACCGTAGGTTTGCCGCGTCCGTCCTCACGCGGGCCCATCGGCTCATCGCCGTATCGGAGAATACCCGTCAGGATGCGATTCGGGTCCTGCGCCTGGACCCTTCCCGCATCGAGACGATACATTCGGGCATTCCGGCGGCTTATTTTGACGCAACGCCCCAACCCGCGAAACGGCCGTACGTGCTCTACGTCGGCACCATTGAGCCGCGGAAAAATATCTCGAGGCTTCTTGACGCCTGGGTGTCGCTGAAACCGGACATTCGCGCCGAGTACGAACTCGTGCTCGCGGGCCCGCGCGGTTGGGGGAGCGATGATGTATTCTCGCGCCTGAAGGCCGGCGTCGAAAGTGTGCGCTACCTGGGCTACGTGCCCGAGCCGGACCTTCCTGGCCTTACGGCGGGCGCCACTGCCTTCGTCTACCCGTCGCTGTATGAAGGCTTCGGTTTTCCGGTCGCTCAGGCGATGGCCGCGCGCGTCCCGGTGCTGACGTCAACAAGTTCCTGTTTGCCCGAAATCGCCGCCGGCGGCGCAGTGCTGGCCGATCCGCTGAGCGTGGCCGGGATCGCATCCGCGCTCGATCGTTTGCTCACCTCTCCCTCTCTTCGTGCGGAACTCGCCGCAGAGGGACGCCGCCAGGCGGAGCATTACCGCTGGGAACGATGCGCCGCCGAGAGCCTCGAATTCTTCGCCCGGGCAGCGGGCTAATAGCGAGGAACCGAGGCGTCGATTTCGCGGCTCCAGCGGTCGATGCCGCCGGCCAGACTGACACAGTTGTCCACGCCCTGGCCGCGTAGCCAATGGACGACGTTCAGGCTGCGAATACCGTGATGGCAGTACACCACAACCAGCGCTTCGTCAGAGAGGCGCTCGATCTCGGGCAGGGAACCAGGCACATAGCCCATCGGGATGAGACGCGCCCCGTCCAGACGCGCGATCGCATGTTCAAAGGGCTCGCGGACATCGAGCAGCACAACGGGTGCCGCAAAGGATTGCAGGCCGTCTGGAGTAATCTCAAGCGGGTTATGCGCGCTCATCGTCCCCCTCGTTGGGCAATGAACCAAGCCTGTGCATCAAACCCTACGTGATCGTTTTTGGGGGTGTAAGTGCCATCGGAGTGCATCACGCGCCCGTTAAACTCATCGCGGAGATACGCGGCCAGAACTTCGCTCTTCAGCCGCTGGACCAGTTGCGGACGCTCGACAGGTGTTAACACTTCCACGCGCCGGTCCAGATTCCGCGGCATGAGGTCCGCGCTGCCGATGTACGTCGTGTCGTCGCCGTTGTGCCGGAAGTAGTAAATGCGGCTATGTTCGAGGAAGCGCCCTACGACGCTGAGCACGCGAATGTTCTCGCTCAATCCTGCAATGCCCGGACGCAGACAGCAGATGCCGCGAACAATGAGATCCACTTTTACGCCGGCCTGCGAGGCTTCGTAGAGTAACTGGATCATCTGCGTATCCTCAAGGGCGTTCATTTTGAAGATGAGATGCCCGCCCCCATATTCGCGATGGAGATCGATTTCCCGCCGGATCAAGGCGGCGAAGCGCTGGCGTAAGTTGATCGGCGCTACGAGTAACTTGCGGAAGTTCTGCTGGCGGGAGTAACCGGTGAGATGGTTGAAAAGATCCGTCGCGTCGGCGCAGATGCTCTCATCGCAGGTGAACAGGCCGAGATCGGTGTAGAGCCGGGCGGTAAAGGCATTGTAGTTGCCGGTGGCGAGATGGCAGTAGCGGCGGATCACGTCGCCTTCGCGCCGGACCAC
>JAJYKC010000061.1 GCA_021788955.1 Acidobacteriota bacterium | reverse complement strand
CCAACCGACTCGTGCTCCACCTCCAGCCCGATGAAGGCATCTCGCTGAGCTTCGGGGCCAAGGTGCCGGGAACCGTCGTGCGCATGGGCGACGTCGACATGACCTTCCGCTACGACGACTATTTCGGCGCCACTCCCAGCACAGGCTACGAGCGACTGATGTACGACTGTATGCTGGGCGACGCCACGCTTTTCCAGAGATCCGACATGGTCGAGTCCGCCTGGAGCGTCGTCGGGCCGATTCAGGACGTCTGGGATGCCTTGCCACCGCGCTCATTCCCCAACTACGCCGCCGGATCCTGGGGACCCAAGGAAGCCGACGAGTTGATCGAACGCGACCACCGCCACTGGAGCGCCTGCAGCCACCCGGTCCAGAAGACCTAGCCCTGGGCAAACCAGCCCGAAGATGCCCTGGACGTAGCCTGCGGAAGATCCCTATTTATTCCCGGCGTTCCTCGAAAGCCACTATATTTTGTAGTGTCTCCCAGACAACGCCTAAATTTAGTGGTTCACCCGCTTTACTTCTTCCTCTGGTCCGTTTACGATATGGTCATCCCCCGAGAAAACGTTTGAGGAAGGGGCCAAGTCGTTTTGCTGAAACTGAAACGCGTCGAGATCCACGGATTCAAGTCGTTTTTTGACAAGACGGAGATGCGGTTCAACGGGAGCGGCATCGCCGCGATCGTGGGCCCGAATGGTTGTGGGAAGTCGAACCTGAGTGATGCCATTAGCTGGGTGCTCGGGGAGCAGTCGGCCAAGAGCCTGCGCGGCACGCGCATGGAGGATGTGATCTTCGCCGGCACGCGAGACCGCAAGCCGCTGGGGATGGCGAGCGTAATGATGACGCTGGCCGGCGCGCCGGGGCCGGTGGAATCCGCTGGCGGCGGGACCAACGGGAACGGCTCGCGCGAGATCACAATCACCCGGCGCCTCTTCCGCGACGGCGAAAGCGAATACCTGATCAACGGCAAGGCCGCCCGCCTGCGCGACATTCAGGATCTGTTTCTGGGCACGGGACTAGGGCCGGAGAGCTACGCCATCATCGAACAGGGCCGTATCGGGCAGATCCTCAGCAATCGCCCGCAGGACCGGCGCGCAGTGATCGAGGAAGCTGCCGGCGTGACTCGCTTCAAGACCAGGCGGCGGCTGGCCGAAGCCAAGCTTGAAGGCGCCAAGCAGAACCTGAACCGTGTCTTCGACATTCTCGAAGAAGTGACACGCCAGGTGAATTCGCTGAAGCGGCAGGCGGCCAAGGCCAAGCGCTATGGCGAACTCAAAACGGAACTCGACGCGCACCTGCGGCGAATGCTGGCGGGCAAGTTCCAAACCCTCGAGCGCGAGGCCGCCCGTACGGCGATTGAACTGAGCGTGGCGCAGAGCGAACTGCAAGGACTGAACGACAGCGTCACGGAGAAGCAGACCGCGCACTCGGCGCTTCAGGAGCGGGCGTATGCGGTCGAAGCCGAGTTGACGGCGGCGCGGGCGCGGCTGAGCGAACTGCGGCTCGAACTCGAGCGGACGCGCGGGCGGCTGGATTCGCAGTCCAGGCAGATTGCTTCGATCGATTCGCGCCTGTCGCAGGGGGAAACCGAGGTTGAAGGAAACGACAACCAGGCTCGGGTGCAGCAGGGGGAACTGGAGGCCCTCACCGCGCAGGCCGCGGAACTCGATCGCGAAGCCGCGCAGGTGCAGGAGCGTCTGGCGGCGAAGGGAGCCGAGCGGGACGCGCTCCGGCGCTCGCTCGAGGAGCGCACCCGTGGCCTCGAAGCCGGGCGGCAGAAAGTGCTGCGTCTGCTGGGTGAGGCATCGAGCCTGCGAAACCAGTTGGCCAAGCTCGATGAGTACCTGGCGGCGGTGGAGCGCGACGCGGCGCGGACCCGGCAGGACGAGGCCGCGGCGGACGCCGACGCCGGGCGGTTAGCCAGGCAGCGGGCGGAGTTGTCCGAGCAACTGAAGGCGCGGCAGCTCGAACTCGACGCGGTTTCGGGCGAGCGGAAATCGCTCGAAACCCAGCTTGCCGCGGGCCGGGACGAGGTCACGTCTCTACGGCGGCAACTTGACCAGGCGAGGTCGGAGGGTTCGCAATGGGAGGCCCGGCGGCGTTCGCTGCAGGAAGTCCTCTCCCATCGCTCCTACACCGCCGAAAGCGTAAAACGGCTGTTCGGCGACCAGGCGCAGGATGGCTTCAAACCCCTCGGTGTGCTCGCCGATTTCCTGGAAGTCGACGCGCGGATGGAGAAAGCCGCCGAAGAATTCCTGCATGAGGAACTAGAGTACGTCGTCGTGAACGGCTGGGATGACGCCTCGGCCGGGATCGACCGCATGCGCCAGGGGCTGGACGGCAGAGCCACGTTCCTTATCCATCCCGATCCGCGGGAGGCCGGGCATGACCCGGCGGCGGTCGAGTTGTGCGCGCGGCCGGGCGTCGCCGGACTCCTGCGCGATCAGGTGCGGCTCACCAACGGCCTGAGCGCCGCCCCTTCCGATATGTTGCCGCGGCTTGCGGGCTGCGTGCTGGTGGAAAATCACGAGACTGCGCGGGCGCTAGCGGTGGAGTTTCCCGACCGGTATTTCCTGCTGCCCGATGGCGTCAGCTACCACGGGCACACCGTGAGCGGTGGCAAGAAGACCGGCGCCGGACCGCTGCAACTGAAGCGGGAGCTGCGCGAAGTCAGCGCGAAGGCGCGCGAGGCTGCGCAGCGGATGGAGCAGACGGCGGGGGCGCTCGAGGCGGCCGAGCGGGCCGCCTCGTCGCTCGCTGAAGCGCTCGACCGGGCGAGGGCGCAGCAGCAGCTTCGGGAAAAGGAAGCGCTCGCGCTCGAGCACGAAGCGCGCAAGTTCGCCGAGGAAGCCAACCGGAGTGCACAGAGGCTGTCGGTGGCCCGGCTCGAGTTGGAGCGGCTTGCGCTCGAAGGCGAGCGTTCGCGGGCGCGCCGGACTGAGACCGCGGCGCTAGCCGAGGAGCGGGAAGCGGAACGCAAGGCGCAGGAAGAAGCCCTCGAAGCCTCGCGCGCCGGAATCGAGCAGAGCCAGGCCGAGGCGGCACGGTTGGCTGAGGAACACGCCGCGCTCCGGGCCGCGCAGGCGGCGCTTGATGAACGGCGGCGGGCCGTGCGCGCCGGCATCGGCCGGCAGGAAAACGCGCTCCGGGAACTGGCGCGGCGGCGGGAGGAACTGACCGCGGAGATGGAACGGCTCGGGCTCGAGCGGACGCGTCTGATCGACGACAACGCCGGCCTCGACGGGCGGGCCTCGGAGCTGAACGCATCGGCCGAAAGTGCCGGCGCCGAGGGAGAACGGCTCGCGGCCTCAGAAGCCGGGTTGCGCGCGGCACTGGCGGCATCCGAAGAAGCGCTAAAGGATCTGCGCGCGGCGGCTCAGACGGCCCAGGAACGCCGCGGCCAGGTGGAACTGACGCTGGTCCGGCTGCAGGCTGAACTGCGTTTCCTGGACGAAACCAGCCGCAAGGAACTGAATACTCCGGTCGCGGAATTGCGTGCGGGCGAGGAAACCGCCCTCGATGAGGCCGGTCTCGAAGAGGTCGAGACGCGCTGCACCGAACTGCGCACCAGGATCGAATCCCTTGGCCCGGTGAACCCACAGGCGCTCGAAGAGTTTCAGGAGGCCCAGCAGCGCTACGACTTCCTCAATGTCCAACGCCAGGACCTGCTCGAAGCCATTCGCGACACCGAACGAGCCATCCAGGAAATCGACGTTGAAACCCGGAAGCGGTTCGTGGAGACGTTCGAAGCGATTAACGCGAACTTCCGCGAGATGTTCAAAACGCTGTTCGGGGGCGGCATGGCCGAAATGCGTCTGACCGATGAAGCCAACGCGGCCGAGTCCGGCATCGACATTATCGCCTCGCCTCCGGGCAAACGGCTGCAGAACGTCCTGCTGCTGTCGGGCGGAGAAAAGTCGCTGACAGCGATGGCGCTTCTGATGGCCATCTTCCGCTATCAGCCGAGCCCGTTCTGCATCCTGGACGAGATCGATGCGCCGCTGGACGAGGCGAACATCGTTCGCCTCACCCGCCTGCTGCGCGACATGTCGGATCAGACTCAGTTCGTTGTCATCACGCACGCCAAGCGGACCATGGAAGCGGCCCAGGCGTTGTACGGCGTGACGATGCAGGAGCCCGGGGTCTCGAAGCTGGTGTCGGTGAAGTTCCAGGCGTCGACGCCGCCGCCGGTGGCGCCGGAGATGGAACTGGCCGTTGCCGGGGTTTAGTCGCACTCGTTTTCGCGGAGCGTTTCCTGTGGGAAATGGACCGGCGGAAATCCGGACGCCCGATGGCCGTTGTTACGGTATGCTGGAGGGTTGCTTCGGCTCACTTACGGGGACGGAGGCGGGCTAAATGCGTCTCCGGATCGGGCGGGCCCCCTCAGTTCCGATCGGGACCCGGTGACTCGCAAGGAGGACGTTTGAGACTGCGCACTATCTTGTTGGGGTTGCTCACGCTCGCGAGCGTCTCGCTTGCGAGCGCTCAGGACGACGAGGGGGAATATCAGGGGCCGACAATTCTGGACCGTGCGGGACCGAGCGTCGGGCAGCGGGGCGGGCAGGCAGTTGATTTTCGTCCTTACGGGGATGTCGAGGGAGTGTATGACAGCGGCCTGGTTGGTGTGGTTCCGGCGGCGAACGGCCAGTATGGCGTCGGCGCTGAAGGCATACTGGCGGGCTTTGGGTTGATGGGCAACCGGAACTGGCAGCACGATTCGCTGTCAGTAGACTACCGCGGCACATACACCTACTATCAGCCAAACGTGGGATTTAACGGCCTGAGCCAGTACCTGGGCCTCAACTACACGCATCACTTTTCCGAGCGTCTGAAGCTCAACCTTCGCGAGAACGGAGGGATTACGCGTTACGCCTTCGGCGAGCTGACGTACTTGCCGTTGCAGAATAGCGATCTCGTGGGCGTGCCGGCCAACCAACTGTTTGACGTGCCGACGTACTTCTCCCAGACAGGTGTCGATCTGACTTACAACTTCACCCGCCGCTTGTCGCTGGACGTTGGCGGCGACGGGTTCATCATCAGCTACGGCAACACGGGAAACGCGGCGAATCAACTTGCACTGATCGGGGTGGATGGCGGGACGGGACGCGCCAACCTCGCTTACCGGTTGACGAAGAGGCAGACGGTCTCGGTCGACTATGGTTTCTCCCACTACAGTTACACGAACGCTTTCGGAAACGTCCAGTTTCAGTCGGTCGGGTTAGGCTATGCGGTGGCGATCAGCAAGACATGGCAACTGGCCACGGAAATCGGAGGGTACCGGGTCCAATCGCTCGCGCTGACCCAGGTTCCCGTGGATTCGGCGATCGCGGCGATTGTCGGGAGTCAGTATGCGACGGTCGTCTCGCGTCCGGTGCAATTTATGCCCATGTACCAGGCGGCGCTGACGCATAAGTTCGCGCATTCCTCCCTGGCTTTCAACTACTCGAAGACCATCACGCCCGGCAACGGTGCCTACCTGACGGCGGATACGCAGAACGCCGGCGTGAATTTCTCGTACCTCGGCAGCCGGCGGCTGGCGACTTCCCTGATCGCGGGTTACAGCGATATGTCGGCGATCGGGCAGCAGATCGGGGCGTTTCGCATGGAGTACGCCGGCTGCGGGTTGACTTACAAGCTCTACGATGCGGTTCATCTCGAACTCCGCTACGATTACCGGCACTTCAACACGGGCGTGGTCAACTACCTGACGAATGAAAGCCGCGTGAGTCTTGGGCTGGCCTTCAGTCCCGGCCCGACGCCGCTGGCGGTCTGGTAAAAAACGGGTCAGCTCAGCCCGGACGTGCGCGCGAGCGCTTCTTCGAGCCTGGCGGCAAAGCTGGCGCCGGACTCCCCGGAAAGGCTTCGGCGCGCGCAAGGAATCGAGGCGTCCACGTCGTGGGCTAGTTTGAGAAGGCTTCGCACGTTGGAACGTACCATGGCGAGCGCGGGGGCGCCGCCGGAAGCCGGAAGGAACTCGGCTTCGGGTCCGAAGTCGATTCGCAGGTGTTCGCCTGCTTCGGAGTCGAACTCCGGCCCGAGGGCGGCCAGGGTGACGCGCACCGGCGCCACCGATCCTCCCTCGCCCGATGACTGCCAAAGATCCCACCAGGTTTCGAGCTCGTACGCCAGATCCGGTCCGGCGAAGTCCGCCGTAGCAGCCCGGATATCGTCCGGGGACAATTGCGCCGGGTAGGACCGCTCGAACAGCGTCGGCGTTGTCCGGTCGACGGCGAGGATTCGGAACGTGGATGGCTGCTGGGTCAGGCGCGAGAACGGAAACAGTCCCAGCAGTTTGACGAAGGCGGATGCCAGGTCGCGCGCGGCGTCGGCTTCCAACCAGCAGGAGAGCGAGAGATGATCAGGCATGGCGGGGGATCCTGGAAGCTGGAGGCACAATACTTGCCTTTGCTACCATCGTACCTTCCCGCGTGTTCAATTCCCGATTACTTCCGATTTTTCTCATTGTGGTGGTGGATGTCCTTGGCTTTACGCTCATTCTGCCGCTGCTCCCCTTTTTTGCCGAGCGCCTGGGCGCGACCCCCGCGGTCGTGGGTCTCCTGGTGGCCAGCTATGCGTTTTGCCAGCTCTTTTCCGGACCGCTGCTCGGCCGCATTTCGGACCGCATCGGCCGCCGGCCCCTGCTTCTGTTGAGCCAGGCGGGGACCTTCTTCGGCTTCCTTCTGCTGGCCGCCTCCAGGACACTTTGGATGGTGTTTCTGGCGCGAATCATCGACGGAGCGACCGCGGGCAACATCAGCCTGGCCCAGGCCTACATCGCGGATGTGACGGCGCCGGAAGAGCGGTCGAAATCCTTCGCTTTAATCGGGATCGCCTTTGGATTGGGCTTTCTTGTGGGACCGGCCTTTTCCGGCTACCTGGCGCAGTTCGGCTACCTCTATCCGGTGTTTGTGGCGGCGGGACTATCGGCGACCAGCATCGTGGCGACGTATTTCCTGCTCCCGGTGAGTCGCCCGGCACAGGACGGGGGCGAGGGGCGGCGGCTGGCGATTCTGGACTGGGGTAACTACGTCCAGTATTTCCGGCGGCCGGCTTTGGGCAGGCTTCTGGGACAGTTCTTCGTCTTCATCTTTGCCTTCTCGATGTTCATCTCCTGTTTCGCGCTTTTCGCCGAGCGGCGCTTCTTCTGGCACGGACATCCATTTGGCCCGAAGGAGGTCGGCTATGTGTACGGCTACGTCGGCCTGCTCGGCGTGTTGCTTCAGGGCGGTCTGATCGGGCGCCTGGTGAAGGGCTTCGGGGAACGGCCGCTGGTTCGAGTGGGGTTTGCGACAGCGGTGCTCGGCTTCGCGGGTCTGGCGTTCTCCAACACGGTGGCTGAACTGTTGATCGTGGCGGCCGTGACGGCGTTCGGCACCGGGCTGCTCCGGCCGGTATTGACCAGCCTGATCACTCAGTCGACAGGGAAGAACGAGCAGGGGACGGTGCTGGGCCTGACGCAGTCGTTGTCCTCGATAAGCCAGATTGTGGCGCCGGCGGTCGGCGGCTGGATGATCGGCGCCGGAGCGTTGGGCGCTTGGGGGTTGGTGATGGCGGCGGCGACGGCGGCGGGACTGCTGTTGTTCTGAGTGCGCGCGCCGCGAGAAGACCGAAATCCGGAGGCAAGAAAGGAGCGCAACCATGGGCGATTTTCGCTGGAATTATCTGGGGAATGCGGTGCTGTTTGGCGGCCTCGGCCTGGCCATGTTGGCCCTCGTGTTGTGGGGGCTCGACCGAGCTACCGGTTTTTGGAAAAAGATCTTTGAAGAGAATAACTTAGCAGTTGCCGTCTGGGTAGGTGCGCTGACTCTCGGAGTGGCCTGGATTCTGGCCAACGCGGTGCATTGAAACGTCCGAGAGGGCGAATTTTCAAAAACTTTGCCTTCGCCCTTGCATTTCCGATTCAGGTTCGATATTCTGAGGAAGTCGCCAACGAGAGCGGCAAGGCGAAAGAAGCCCGGCGCGAAGGCGCTGAAGGTTGTGGAAGGGACGCGAAAAGCGGACCGGGAAAGCGCAGCCGGCACGGTTTCCGGAGTCGAGGTTCTCGTAGAAACAACAGTGCTTGCCAACGCGAGGTACGGTTTGGTAAGCTTGTTGATGGCGTAAGTGAGCAGATGAAGGCAGGCTGTTTGAGGTAGTTCCTCTCCTGTCCCCCAGTTCTTTCACTTCACACGATTTTTGGTTAGGGCTGATGTGCGTGCGCGGGAATGCGCCGTGGGTCGGTCCTGCCGAAACGGCTTTCGAGGCCGGCGGGTAGTTGGGCTTTCTTCGGATCGCCTGGTCAACCGCGCAGATCTTTGACAATCTGGTTGGACGCAACAAGCAATTTCGTCAGAAACTTTGAGTCATTCGGGACGATGTAAGTCTCACAAGATCAAACGAGAGTTTGATCCCGGCTCAGAATCAACGCTGGCGGCGCGCTTAACACATGCAAGTCGAACGAGAAAGGGTAGCAATACCTGAGTAAAGTGGCGTACGGGTGAGTAACACGTGGATTATCCACCTCCGAGTGGGGGATAACCCTGGGAAACCGGGGCTAATACCGCATATTCCTGAGAAGGGAAAGCAGCAATGCGCTGGGAGAGGGGTCCGCGGCCGATTAGCTAGTTGGTGAGGTAACGGCCCACCAAGGCAATGATCGGTAGCCGGCCTGAGAGGGCACACGGCCACACTGGCACTGAAACACGGGCCAGACTCCTACGGGAGGCAGCAGTGGGGAATCTTGCACAATGGGGGCA
>JAJYKC010000060.1 GCA_021788955.1 Acidobacteriota bacterium | reverse complement strand
GTCTCGATTCACATACGGCCCGAAGGGGCCGGAGTTGGCCGGCGCGGGAATGGACCAGTAAATCTTTCCGTTAAACGTAAAGTGCTGGATGATTCCGAAAAGGGACACGGCAAAGCCGAGGATCAGCAGGAACCAAAGGAACTGCTTTACCTCGCCTGCGCCGCGGAACGACTCTACCGCCAGGAAGCAAAGCAGGACGTACGCAGCTCCCTTGAGCAGATCGACCTCGGTCAGGTAGGGGTAGACCGAGAGGCGAAAGGCATACTGGGCGATCCCGAAAATGCCCAGGCCGACAAGCGGCAGATAGAGCCAATTCCAGTGAATGTCCGCATGCCGCTGCCGAATCGCCAAAATCCCCCACAGCACAAATAGAACGACCGCGCCAATCTCCAGGATGGCGCAGCCCCATGGCTCGACCCCGCCAAACGACAGCACCGCTAAGGCGACGAGAACGCAGATGCCAATCCGTATCGCCTTCATCTTGGTCTGCCTTTGGCCTGCGTCTGAATGGGAGACAACACCACGTCATCCACCCACGCCGTTCCCCGAATCTTGTTGTCGAATTTCCAGGTGAAGATGCGGCAGAGCGCGATTTCAAGAAGCTGTGTATTCTTGCCCGTCGTGAAGTCGGCCTCGACGAGCGTCCAGGGATTCGTGCCGATCATGTTTGGCGTGAAGACCTGCACTTCAGAGGGGTGTTGCGGATCTAAGATCTGGAAGCGAATGCCGTGATCGGTGGAGATTCCTTCCGTTCGCACGTATGCCGAAAAATGGTAGCGTGTCCGGGGCTCGACGGGCACGAACTCGAACACGTTTTGAAAATCCAGGTTTGCTTTGCCGCCGAAATCAACTCGGAGCGAATCGGAACCGGAATGCGAAACATTGCTGTCACGAGCGTAGGTCACGCCGTCGGCGGGGATTTCCCGCCAGCCGAAGCCGCCGTCTGCGATCTTGTGCTCGAATCCTCCGTTGAAAACCAGGGAGGAGCCGTCGCCGGTGTCACGCGGCCAGCGCGAGGCGCGAAGCGCTTGCTGCCAGGTCTGCTCCGCTTCCGCCAGGCGGTATTGACCGATGAGCGCATTGACCAGCGGAATCGCTTGCGGCATCCGGACGTGCATATCGAGGGCCAATTCGCGGTTCCATACCGCGAGCGCGGGGTCGAGCAGATTCTGCGAGAGGAAGAAATCCGTGGCGGTGAGGTAATACTGGGATTGCGCGGGGAGTGCCCGATTCAATAGGGCGTCGACGTCCGGGCTGGCCTGCCAGCACTCGGCAATCGCGCTTGCGGTAAGGGAAGGATCGACGAGCACCGCCCGCTTTATTTCCGAGTAGCCCTGGCGGAAATCTCCCTGGAAAAGCAGGAAGCTGCCGTAGCGCCAGCCCACCTCGGCGGAATCCGGATAATCGGTTTGTGCGCGCTCGAAAGCCTGCTGCGCCTCCTGAACATTTCCTGAGCCGGCGTAGGCGTCAGCCAGGTCCATCCAAAGCGCGGCTGACCGAGGATTCATCTCCGTTGCATGTCGTAGATAGCCAATGGCTTGGGGACCGCCGCCCTGGGCCATCCCCCATTGCTTATAGAGCCCTAGGCGGCTCCAGTAGTCGGCGTCGCCGGGCTCGAGCGTCGCAGCCCTGTGCCACAGCGCGGGGTCCGGCGACGAACCCCAGTAATGGGCGAGCCAAGCCCGCAAAGAAAAGAATGCCAGGGGCAGGGCGACAGCCAGAATGGCACCAACGAAGACGATTCGGGCGAGGCGGCTAGAGAGGTTTAATGGCATATTTAGCGGGGGCGAAAGGGGAGACTGCGGAGTGGCGGGGACCGCGCATCGAGCTATGCCGAAACGGCCTTCGGACGCTCGAGGGGCAACTCCGGGCGGTATTCCGCGCTGCGTGGCTGGCGATTGAGGTTGGCGCGGCGCACGGGGCCGACCAGCGCAACCTGAAAACCGTCTCCAAGCAGGTTGATGTCGATGAGGAGCGGCTTGCCAGTCAATCTCTTGTAGGCAGAGAAAGAGCCGCTTTTTCCTCCGCCTTCGTCAGTCGGAAGGCGGTGAATTAAAGCCTCCTGGGATTCTCGGCGGAATCACAGCTCTTCAGGAGCGGTTCAGAAACCCGGACGCGAGAACCCTTAATGCCCTGAAGGACTTCGAGGTATGCGGCGGCCGTTTTGACCCTGGAAAAGTGCTCGAGGATCCAGCGCCGACCGTTTTCACCGTGCACCCTTCGCAGTGCGGCATCGGAATCGAGCCTAAGAATGGCGGTCGCCAGCGCCCCCACGTTTTCGGGCTCGACGCAGAGCCCGGCTCCGGCGTGCTCGACAATTTCTCGCGCCTGGCCTTCCACCCCGAGAATGACCGGCCTTCCGCACGCCATGAACTCGAGGAGTTTTGTCGGTATGACCGTAGTGAAGTAGTCTTTCTTCTTCAGGAGCACCAGGCAGGCGTCGGAAGCACGGATGTACCCGGGCACGAGTTCTCGCGGCCTTTGATCCACAAACAGGACATTTGTCAGGCCCTTTCTGGCAGCCATGCTGCGCAGGTTTTCCCTTTCCGCGCCCTCGCCAACGAGGACAAACGCGATGCCGGGGTTGTCGGCGCGGACCTTCTCCGCCACTTCGAGCACAGTATCCAGCCCGTGCGCCATGCCTATCGTGCCGATATACGACACCACGAACTTTCCTTCGAGTCCCAGCTCCTTCCTCACAACTCCGTCTCCCCCGGGGCTAAAGAGCGAAGTCTCGACGCCGTTCTCCACAACGGAAATCTTCTTCGGATCGATCCCCCAGTGGGCAATCAAGCGATCCTTAAAGGCCGGCGTCACAACCACGATATGGTCGCTGCGACGATAGAGAAAGCGAGCAACCGCCTCGGAGCTCCGGTAAACAACCGAACGCCTGCCCGATGCTCCAACCGCGGTGAGCTCCTCAGGCCATAGGTCTCGCACTTCGAAGAAGAACGGCGCGCGCTTTACCTTTCCCAGCCACCATCCCGTCAGGCCAACGAGCAACTGCGGCGAAGTCGCAATGACCGTGTCGGGGCGCGCGAGGAAGGTTCCGACGAGCGAAGAGGAGAGCCAAAACGAGATGAAGTTCAAAATGCGCCGCTGGACGCCCCGGTTGGCGAAAGGCGCGAGCCAGACGCGGATGACGTTGATACCGTCTACATGCTCCCGACAGACGAGTCGCCGCCATTTGGCGCGGTAATCCGGTGGAATGACGCCCGTCGGATGATTAGGGAAGCCGGTCAAGACCGTGACCTCGTGCCCCATCCGGGCCCAGTGTCGCGCAAGCTCGTACACACGGGCGGCGGGAGCGTTAGTTTCCGGAGGGAAGTACTGAGAGACGTAAAGAATCTTCATTAGTAGTAGCAGAGCTTGAAGATGCACTTCTGAGCAGTTGCGCGCAGGGTGTTTCGCCTGTCTCGGCGGTAGCCGTTCCAACGCTCGGCAAATTGACGGAAGATTCGCTCTCCCGTCATCGCGTACAGGATCGTGAGCTGAACGATATGCAGCGAATGGTAGAAGGAACTCGCGATCATTTTCATTCTCGTGCCGGACTGTTCGTACAAAGACCAGAAGCCTATGTCATAGTCCTTGAGGTTTCTCGCGAGGGTGCTGATGGCTTTGGCAAAGAGTTCCCTTGCGGTGACGTTCGATGTAGCCAGGTAATAATCGAAGACGCCCCAGGCGGCCCAAATGAACCCGTTCAGAATATGCGTTGGAGGCGAGGTGATGTATTCTTCGAACCAGATGTTTCCGGATTCATCGGTGAACGTGACTCCACCCTTGTCCATCGGCGCAAGAAAGCATTCAAAGGCATCCATCGCCCCTCTCAGGTAACGACTATCCCCAGTCGCTTGGTGGGCGCGCACAAGGAGGGAAATACCTTGCCCTTGAGCAAGTCCGGAATACCACGGAGCTTTCAGCGAGGTGCGATACTCCCAGTCGAAGTGGTGATTCCAGACCAGCAAGCCTGCCGCATTTCGCTCCTGATTCGACACGAGCCAATTGGCAGCCGTCAAGAATTTGGCCTTGCGCGCGGGATCGCCCGTCCTTTGAAAGAGGTTGTAGTTTCCCAGTCCATACTGAGCGACGGCGATGGGGTTGTACTGACACCCAATGGTGCCCCGATAGTTGAGCATCGGGACGCCTTGGTCATCCAAAACCCCTGCATAATCTGCTTTTCTACGGAAGGTCATGTAGTACTCGCCCAGCTTGTCGTAAACCGTGTGGGGATTGACCTCTGGTGGCCCGTGCCAGAAATCCACCTGACTCACAAGCGGTGTCAGGTAGGCCAACACGATTCTCCGGTAGTAATTGAGCCGGCTAACGACAGTCATGTCGAAATGCAGGGCATTTGCGTAGAGTTCAGGGACGTGCGCCACGTACCGGAAGCGATCACTTGGGAAATGCGCTCAGCGGCCTTGCCGTCCCACAATGGGGGGAGTTTGCCCTTCTTTATCTCGCCCCGAAGAATCGAAGCCACTTGCTGCTTGAGGATATCCATGTCCTGCCCAACCAGGACATTGGTACCCATGCTGAGAGTTACGGGACGCTCCGTATTCTCTCGCACGGTGAGGCATGGCACGCCCAGGCAGGTAGTTTCCTCTTGAATGCCACCGGAATCGGTAATCACCAACTTGGCGTTCTGCTCCAGGGCGAGGAAGTCCAGATAGCCGAGAGGTTCAGCAAGGGTCACACGCCGATCGGGTCGGGCGGATGCTCTTTCCAGACGCTGCCTGGTCCGTGGGTGGACGGGGAAAATCAGCGGCAGATCAACACTTATCTCATGTAGAGCGTCGAGGATCCTGAAGAGCGTCTCATCGTCATCCACATTCGACGGCCGATGGAGCGTCACGAGACCATACTCCCGCAGAGCGAACCTCTCTGCGAGAGAGGGGTAACGTTCCAGGGCGAGGGGCAGCAGGTGCAGCAACGAGTCGATCATTACGTTGCCAACGAAGAATATCTTCCCTTTCGGAATCCCCTCATGCACCAGGTTTTCGTTGCCATCCTCGGAAGGCGTGAAAAGCGCGTCCGCCAGGGAATCGGTCACGATGCGGTTGATCTCCTCGGGCATCGAGCGATCGAAAGAGCGCAAACCTGCTTCCACGTGCCCCACGGGGACCCCCAGCTTGGCGCATACCAGCGTGGCGGCTGCGGTGGAATTCACGTCTCCGTAAACCAGCACCAAATCCGGCGCTCGCTTGAGCACAACAGGCTCAAATCCCACCATGATTGCGGCCGTCTGCCGCGCGTGGCTTCCCGAACCCACCTGGAGGTTTGTATCGGGCTGCGGAATCTCTAGCTCACGGAAAAACAGGTCGGACATGTTGTTGTCGTAATGCTGGCCTGTATGCACGATCGTTTGCGAGAAAGTCGCTCTGTCCCGCAAGGCCTTATAGACCGGAGCAGCCTTCATGAAATTCGGCCTTGCGCCAACCACGTGGAGGACAGCCGTCATTGCCATCGAGGCCTGCCGGCAGGTTTTGCTCTCCGACCTGTGCGCCGCATCATCGTGCCTGGGCTTCTCTGCAGGCGATCGTCATCGGCTGCGCCAGAGTAGAGGCGACAAACTCCCGCACGTTCAGCTCCAGCGCCTTCCCAGCCCGCAGAGAATCGAGGATTCGCAAGGTAGCCAGCGTTGTGCCGACGATTTCCTCAAAGGGAATCAGCTGCTCCGCACCCTTCAATGCCGCAGAGAAGGCTCGCCACTCGGCCTGGTGGCCCTTGTCTTGCCTTAAACGCGAAACGACGTTTTTCCTGCGCCCGTACCGCACCAATTCCAACCGGCGGAAATCTTCAATTACGCCCACCGCGCCGCCGCGAAACACTTCCAGGCGCTCCTTCGAGAACGATTTGTCTCCATTCGCGGCATATGTGATTGTCCCAAGGGAACCGTCAGGGAATTCGAGCAGGATCATCGCGCTATCGGCGTTGGCACTGCCGCTATTCTTGAGTTCGCGGGCGTAGAGCCGCGCGGGAAGGCTCCCTGCCAAGAACGTCAACAGGTCCACGAAATGGCACACCTCGCCGAGCACGCGGCCGCCTTGATCCGCATCACCTATCCATCCGCTTGCGGGCACCGGACCGGCATTCACGCGGTAATTCATTAGAAGCGGAAACCCTGGAAGCTCGGCTAGAAACTGTTTCAACATGCGCGTCATCGGAGCGAAACGACGGTTGAAGCCAACCATTAGCCGAGGCTGTGGCGCCTTGGCGTTCGCAGACGCGCGAATCACTTCCGCCAGCTCGATTTCCGAAACGCACAATGGCTTTTCGCAGAAAACGTTCTTGCCCGCGCCGATGGCTGCTACCACTTGCTCCCCGTGCAGGTGGTGCGGCGTAGCGATAACAACGGTGTTGATTTTGGGATCGCTGAGAATCTGTGCCGCATCAGTCGTCGCGTATTCGAAGCCGAATTTCTTTGCGGCGTAGTGCGCGCTCGCTCCGGTAGCGGCACAGACGCCACCAAACTGCGAACCGGGCACTCTTCGGATGGCCGGCACCAAAACGCCGAGTGCGAAATTCCCCGCGCCGAGCAGCCCCACGCGCAGCTCTTCGACCGTAAGCGCTTCGCCTGCTCCCAGGCCAACCGAGCGGCTATTTACATCCAGCCGCGTACTGAGTTCGGCTTCCATCCCGTAGGTCAGCACCACCCCGAGAAATGGCTCGCCCGTCTTGCCAAGAATCAAGTCGTAGGCTTTTTGCGCCTCGGCAATCGGAAACCGGTGGGTAATCAGCGACCGCACCTCGATCTGCGCGCGGGTCACCAGCTCCAGGAACGCTCTCAAATTCCGTCTTTCGGTCCACCGGACGTAGGCGATCGGGTAGTCGTGCCCTTGTTCCTCGTATTCGCGATCGTAGCGCCCCGGCCCGTAGGAGCGCGAGATGCGGAAAACCAGCTCCTTCTCGTAGTACCGTTTTCGCGGAATGTTCGTTCCTACCGCTCCCACCGCGACCACGCGCCCGCGCAGCCGCGCAATCTCTCCCGCCAGGTTCACCGGCCCCTGGCTCTCCGTCGCTGCCGCCAGGATCACCGCGTCGACGCCGATGGACTCGGTTCGCGCCGCAACCAGCGATTCAAATTCGGGCTCGTCTGTGGCGCAGGCCGCGGAGCCAAGCACCTCCGCCAGCTCGCACCGTTTCTTGTCCGGGTCCATCCCGAATACCGTGCATCCCGCCACGCGGGCGAGCTGCACCGTCAGCAGCCCCACGAGCCCCAACCCGACCACTGCCACCGTTTCGCCAATCTGCGGCTCCGCCAGCCGCAACCCGTGCATGGCGATCGCGCCCAGGGTGGCGAATGCCGCCTCCTCGAAGCCAACCGCTTCGTCGCGAGCCGAAGTTGGCTCGGGAATTTTCACGACCAGGTTCCGCGGAATCGAAACCGCTTCCGCGTGTGCGGCGTAGCCGGCGCCGGCGCAGGCCACGCGGTCGCCTGGCTTCAGATCGGTGATCCCGTCTCCCACTTCCAAAACTGTTCCCGCGCTGCTGTAGCCCGGCGAGCTTGGCCGGTCAAGCCGATTGCGCACCGCATGAAAGGCCGTGAACGCGCCATCTCGCCGCGCCTTGCTCAGTACTTGCCGGACCAGATCCGGGCGCGATCGTGCCTTCTCCAACAGATTCTTCTGCGCGAATTCCAGCATCAGCCGCTCCGTGCCGGCGGAAACCAGCGACGCACCCGTCCGCACCAGCACCCATCCCGGCCCCGCTTGCGGCGCTGGGACGTCCGCGACGGTGATTTCACCGCCAGCGGGAGAATAAAGAAGCTGTTTCATGACTTGTGCTTATTCCCTGGATGACTATAGCGTTTCAGCCGCTCACTCACGCGGAGACGGGTACTCGTTCGATATGGCCCGTCCAGCCGAAATGCGGCCTGAACCGGAAGCAAGCCTCCGGGTCGATTTGGCCCAGCGGGCCGCACCACCGCTCCACATTCGAAATCAGGGACACCTGTTCCCACTTACACTCAGACAGCGGGTAAGCCACATTCCGCGTAGCGTTGACCAACAGGGCTAACTTTTCCGGGTCGAACCCCATAAGCACAGCGGCAGCCGCATCAACGGACACAGGGTTCACTCCTCCCAGGACCAGCCCTGCCTCTACCGGATCCGGATCCAGCGGCCCGTTCCCCTCGCCGGCAACGATTCCGTCCGCGATGGCCAGGTATGCTCTCTTGCGTAAACCTCGCAGCCCGCCTAGCGTCCCGTCAGGTTGGCCAAAAAACAGGATGCGGTTCAGGTCCAGGCACATTCGCCAAGTCGTATCGTTCCTGTGCCAATTGCCAGCTCGAACCACCTTGCTGCTGCTTCCGAAAACGGGACGCGACATCGCCTTTCCGAACCCGAGCAGTCGTCCACCCACCTCCGGCGACATGCTCGCCAGCATCGTCTATACCTCGGGCACGACGGGCCGCCCCAAGGGAGTCATGCTGAGCCACGACAACATATTGTGGAATGCCTGGTACGCCAGACGGTGCGCGCCTTTCGGGGATGACGAGCGCTTCCTGTCTTTTCTGCCGCTGTCCCACACCTTCGAACGCACCGGCGGCTATTACATGCCCATGCTGCTGGGCGCCGAAGTGGTGTTCGCGCGTTCCATCGCGCAGCTCGGCCAGGACATGCAGGAACAGCAACCGACCGTGCTGGTGTCGGTGCCGCGCATTTACGAACGGGTGTATGCGCGCCTGCAGGACGAACTGGCGAAAAAATCCGCGCTCGAGCGCAAAGTCTTCGCGCTGGC
>JAJYKC010000059.1 GCA_021788955.1 Acidobacteriota bacterium | reverse complement strand
AATAAGGCCTGGGGTTTAGGATGGGCGTCAGTTAGCCGGTTTCAACGGAATCAGCATCGAGACGAAGCGAGTTTCGCGAACGGGCTTGGGCGCGGCGAAGCGGTAGACGCCGCTGCTGTGTCCATCCCACATGCTGCGCAGTGCGCACTGACCGGCAGCGCAGTCAAGGGCGATCACCGCCTTGCCGGCTCGCGTCCAGGCCTTCGGCGCGTCCGTGCCCGCCGACGGCAGCAGGTAGATCTTCTGATTGGTATCCAGGTTGCGGACCGTGACGACCGAGTTGCCTCCTTGGGGTTCGACCTTGAATCGGTAGGAGCCCGACTGCATCTGGGTCTTTCCGGCCTGGAATGCGTGCGGAATTTCTGCAGTATACGTATGGGTTTGCGCGAAAGCGCTACCAGCGGCGACAGCGAGGGCAGCCGCCGCAATTATCAAACGGTGTGTCAAGCTTTTCATCTTCTTACCCTCCTTTATGGGTTGTCCTGTCTGGAGCCCGATTACGGATTGTCTAAAGGCAGATTGCGGGCCAAATCGTATCTTATTGAAAACACAGGAGCGACAGTAGTGGGAGCGAGCCGGGATGAACCGACAGGTTCAAGCGTGCGAACCGAGCGGTTCATCGGGGTTCGCACCTGCTAAACTGACACCGACTATGGAGGCGCAGCCGGCCGCGCGATCGCCCCAAGATACGCTGTTGCAGTCCTGCGCCCTACTGTTCCTGTTCCGGGCCTTGGCGCGTTCGGAGGACGAAGTGCAACGCGCCTTCTGGGAGGGGCACATTATCCGGCTGATCGGGGACCTCGTGCCGTGCTCGGGAGGGTCGGTGGTACTGGGGGTTTCCGACGAGGAGATCCCCGAGGATTGCGTTGCCGTGCCGCTGGTGATCCGCGGAGAAACGGCCGGGCTTCTGGCGGCTTGGTTTCCGCCGGAGGAAGCGGGCAATTTTGCGGCGCATCGGGAGACGCTGATTGCTATCGCAACGCTCGGGTCGGCGGCGCTTGAAGGCGTGCGTGACGTGGAACTGCTGCGCACGGAGAACGCGCTGCTACGCGCCAAGATCGATCCGGGTGAGACGGGCATCGTTGGGGACAGCCCGGCGGTGCAGAAGCTGCTGCAGATGATTGCGCGGATAGCTTCGAGCGAGGCGTCGGTGCTGGTGCTGGGCGAAAGCGGGACGGGGAAGGAGTTAGTGGCCCGAGCGCTGCATCGGCTGAGCCCGCGGAGTGGTGGGCCGTTCCTGGCGATTAACTGCGCGGCGCTCAGCGAGACGCTGCTCGAGAGCGAGTTGTTCGGCTACGAGAAGGGCGCGTTCACGGGAGCGGTTGCGCAGAAGAAGGGGAAGCTGGAGATGGCCGGGGGAGGCACGGTTTTCCTGGATGAGGTGGGCGAACTGGCTCCCTCGCTACAGGCGAAACTGCTGCGCGTGCTGCAGCAGCGGGAATTCGATCGCGTCGGCGGCACGCGAACGCTGAAGCTGGACGTGCGGGTGATCGCGGCGACGAACCGGGACCTCGAGGCGGAGGTGCGGCGCGGCGGATTTCGGGACGATCTTTATCACCGCCTGAATGTGGTGGCGCTGCGCGTACCGGCGCTGCGCGAGCACGGTGAGGACATTCTGCCGCTGGCGCGCCATTTTCTGGAGCGCGCCGCAGCCCGATCCCGGCGGCGCGTGACAGGTATCTCAGATGAGGCAGAGCGCTGTCTGGTGGCCTACGGCTGGCCCGGGAACGTGCGTGAGCTGGAGAACGCCATCGAGAGAGCGGTGGTGCTGGGGCAGTCGGAACTCATTCAGCCGGAGGATTTGCCCGAGGCGATTCTCCCGGGCGCGCCGGTTTCGGAAGTTCAGGGGGCGCTTACGACATCGGTGACCCGGGCGAAGCGCGAGTTAATCCTGGCCGCCTGGCGGGAAAGCGGCTTCAATCATAATGAGGCGGCCGCGAAACTGAACATTCATCCGAATTCCCTGCGGCGCCTGGTTCGGGTGCTGGGGTTGAAAGAAAGCTTGACCGGCGGATCCGTTTAGCGCAGGTGCACCGGCTGGGCGATGGCGCCGTTGCCGGCGGAGTCCCAGGCGGCGAAGCGGACCCACTTTTTTCCGGCTGCGTCGAAGGGAATCTCGAAGCGGTGGCTTCCGAACGGCGGGAGATTCGTGGTGGAGACGATGCGGCGGTTCGTTGTGTTGCCGTCGCCCCAGACGAGTTCGACGAAATCGAGTGGGAATGTCCAACTTACCGTTGCGGCGAGCACACGCTTCGGGCCGGCGCCGGTGATGGCTGTGTCGCGTAGTAGGACTTCGCCGCTCGAGACGAAGTAGTCGCCGGCGCGGAGGGCGTGGGCGATGGGCGTCCAGTCCCCATCGAAGGCGGGGACTTCGCCGAGCTTGACGTAATTTACGATGAGCTGCGGATAGGTTTCGTCGTCTGGATACTTCATGTACGTGTCGCCTTCGGCGAGCATGTACTTCGGCCCGGCCCAGTTATTCATGTCGTCGAGAAGGCCGAGGCAGCGGGCTTCGCAGAGACGTTTTTCGGATTGGTCGACCGGCAAGGACTGGAAGGAACCGCCGAGGAAACGGTCACTCAGGAAGTGGGGCTCGGTTTTCACGGCATCGGGATAGCCGGCCGAACCTTTGGTCCGCGGGTGGGCCTGCCACATGAGTCCTCCCTCCTGCTTGAGTAATTCGAGTTCCTCGGCGGGCGAGCCAACGTGATAGACCTTGCCATACTCGGGGTCGTTCTCGAGGAAATTCTGGCCCGCGTTGCGCACGTGCGACCAGTAGACGGGGCGGGGAAGAAACGTCATATAGTGGCCGCCGAAGTTTGCGTCGGCTTCTTCGCCGGGAATCAAGAGGAAGTCGTGGTCGGAGAAGCGGCGGCAGCCTTCGAAATAGACCTTTTGCTCGGCGAAGCGGATGGGGCCGGGATCGTTGGGGTGGGAGTCGGAATGGAAGTCGGCGAGGATGACCATGTTGATGCCGAGCGCGCGGAAGACCTGCAGCCAGGTGGGTTGAAGGTCCATTGTGCCGGCATCGGTGAGTTGCTCGTTGAAGTGCATGTGAAAGTGGCTCACCAGCACTCTGTAGCCCGGCGGGGCTTCGTAGCGGTCGTGATGCGTAAAGGCGAGGACCGCCTGTTGGGTGGCGCGGCTGTTCGCGGCGTTCAGATAGAAATACACGGGCATGTGCTGCCCGGTTCCCGGTGGCGCATTGTAGAGCGCGAAATTGTTTATGTCGTGCCGGGCTTCGTGGACGCGCCGGTTCCACTCGGCATCGGAGACGCCGTAGGGACGATAGGGTTCCTCACGCTCGGCCTGGCGCACGCCGAGTGCGAAGGTTTTCGGCGAGTCCTTGCGGTAGTAGACAAAGCCGAGGTTGGTTTCGATTTCGCGGGCGAAGAAAAACTTGTGCGGGGGCGGGAAGACGGCGAGAGAGCCTTTCCCGGCTTCGAGAATCACAAGGCGGTTCCGGGCTTTGAGGGGCGACGGGGTTCTGGTTCGCATCGCCGCCGAAGGCGTACTGCTGCCAGGCGCGCGCGGTGTCGCGCCAGACGATTTTGGTTTCGGGCGCGATGGCGAATCCGTCGAGGCCCGCGTCGTATTTGTAGGCCACGCCGGGCTGGTCGGTCTTGGCGATCGCCTCCTGCCGGAGCAGGTTCGTGCCGCGGTAGACGGTGTAGCGCAGGGAGCCGGAGAAGATGCCGAGGGTCAGGCCGTTGAAGTCGACCTGGAGCCGCGCGCCGTCGGTGCGAACGGTGCAGGCGGAGGAGTGGAACTGCGAATGATCGCGGCGGATCTCGCTTGGTTTGCGGGGCAGGTCGAGGTTTGTGCCGGGCGCGCCGGGGACCATGAGCGGCGCGTCCCAGAAGGCGTTCCATTGTTCGCGCTCGACGACGCCGGGCGTCAACGCGATGCCGAGTTTGCGTAGCGGCGCCATCTGCTGTTCGGAGAGGCGGCGCCTGCCGGTGGTGACTTCGTACTCGGGGCGAAGGTTTCGTCCGAGGACGTCCCATCCGCCTTGCGCGTTGCGGGCGGCTAACTCCGAGACCGTTGGTTCGCCGCCGCGCAGCGCGAAGACGGCGCGAAGCGTGGCGCCGGCCTCGCCGTTCCAGGTGAACTCGACGCCGCCGTTGGTTTTGGTTGCGCGCAGGCCATCGGCGGCTTTGTAGGCCTGCATGTCGCAGTCGACATTCTGGCCGTGGAGGGTCAGTGCGGTAGCCAGGACAAGAAGAAGGATCGCACGGCTCATAGGAATCTTTCGGAGCGTATCACGGGCGAACGGGAATTGGTTCAACCTACATCACTGTCTGCAGTTCGGCTTCGAGGCCTGGGAGGTCGACGATGGTCACCTCACGGCCGTTGACTTCGATGAAGCCTTGCGCCTGGAGGCGGGCCATGTTGCGGCTCACCAGTTCGCGCACGGTGCCGATTTGCGAGGCGAGTTCCTGGTGGCTTGCCGAGAGGGTGAACGAGGGTGCGCCGGCGGCGCCGCGGCTGGAGGAGCGGGCTTCGCGCAGGAGCCAGGAAATGAGCCGGTGGCGGACGGTGGTGAACGATAGCTCCTCGATGATTCCCACCAGGCGGCGGAGGCGGCCGCCAACCACTTGTAATAACTTCAAGGCGATTTCGGGATGCTCCATGCAGAGTGCGTGGAGGTCCTTGCGGGAGATGAAGACGATTTCGGAATCTTCGGCTGCCGAGGCCGAAGCCGGATACTTGCCGCCGTCGAAGACGGGAAGTTCGGCGATGGAGCTGCCGGGGCCTTCGATGGCTAGCACGTGCTCTCGTCCCTGAGCAGAGACTTTGAAAATCCGCACACGGCCGGTGGCGACGATGTGGAGGCCGGTGCACTGCTCGCCCTCGTTGAACAGGATCTCGCCGGAGGCATGACTTCGCGAGCCGGTGCGCGCGCATAGAAATTCGATTTCCGCGTCCGTAAGCGGGGCAAACAGTGGGCTGCGTCTCAGTAGTTGGGCGATGGCCGCACGATCCAGAGGCATGACCCTTCATTTTCTTTCATTCCAGGTGCGGTTTGTGACCGAAGTCACTGGCAGATCAGGGGAATCGCCGCAGACTGAAACCAGAAAGAAGAATTTATATGGCCTGCACTTCTACAAAACTTGCGGTTGGCGGCGAAACGGCGCCACTGGCGTTATCGCTCGAATTTTTCCGCCGCGCCTTGACGGCTTACTACGTCGAGGAGCGGATGAAGGTGTTCGCCAAGCAGGGCAAATGTACGTTTGTCGCGTCAGGACGGGGCCACGAAGCCGTGCAGGTGGGCATTCCTCTCCTGCTCAAGCCTGGCTACGACTGGTTCTTCCCGTATTACCGCTCGAAGGGTACGGCCGTGGGTCTTGGCCTGAAGCTCGAGGAACTTTTTCTTCAGATGCTGGGCCGCGAGGGCGACGTTTGCTCGGCGGGACGGAACATGCCGGAGCATTTTTCGTCAAAGACGCTGCATCTGGTTTCGCAAACGGCGTGCACGGGTTCGCAATACCTGCCCGCGGTGGGCATGGCGAAAGCGGTGAAGCAGGACGGCGAGGACCGCATCGTGTATGTCGAGTCGGGGGAAGGGGCGACGAGCGAAGGCGAGTTCTTCGAGGCGCTGAACTGGGCGGGGCGCGAGAAACTGCCGGTGCTGTTCAGCGTGCAGAACAACGGCTATGCGATCAGCACGCCGCAACGGTATCAGACGGGGTCGTCGGTGAGCCGGATCGCGGAAGGATTCGGGATCGCGGTGGAGGAGATTGACGGGTCGAGCTTCAACAACGTATATAGCGCCGTGCTTCCGCATATCGAAGCGATGCGCGCGGGATTGGGACCGCTGCTGGTGGAGTCGCACGTGGCGCGGATCGAGTCCCACTCGAACTCGGACGATCAACGGAAGTATCGGCCGAGCGCCGAGATCCTTATGGCGGCGCAACGCGATCCGGTTGTGCTGGCCGAGCGGTGCCTGGCAGACGAGTACTCATTCTCCGGCGCGGAGATCGAGCACATCCGTGAGGAAATCCGCGCGGAGGTGAACCGGGCGGCCGACTACGCCGATGCGCAGCCGATGCCGGGCGGCGGGGATCTGTTCAAGAACATTTTCGCGCCAATGCGTTTGGAAGAAGTTGCGCCGTCCGAGCCCGCGAGCTATGTTTCGTCCGAGCCGGTGACGATGATCGACGCGATCAACCACGGGCTGCGGGAAGAAGCGGCGAGGAATCCGCGCCTGGTGATGTGGGGCGAGGACATCGGCGACCCGAAGGGCGGCGTGTTCGGGGTGACGCGGGGACTGCGCGACGCGTTCGGCGACCGTATTTCGAACGCTCCCCTGGCGGAGGCGAGCATCGCGGGCGTGGCGGGGGGCATGGCGATGGGCGGATATAAGCCGATCGTGGAGATTCAGTTCGGCGATTATCTCTGGCCGGCCGCGATGCAACTTCGCGACGAGATACCTACGGTGCGGTGGCGCAGCAATGGCATGTGGAGCGCGCCGGTGGTGGTACGGATCGCAGTAGGTGGATACATCAAGGGCGGGCCGTGGCACTCGGCGTGTGTCGAAAGCTTCTTCGCGCACATTCCGGGCTGGCACATCGCGTTTCCGAGCAGCGCGGACGACGCCAAGGGCCTCATCAAGTCCGCGGCGCGAAGCGAGGATCCGGTGATCTTCCTGGAGCACAAGGGACTCTATCGCCGGATGCAAGCCAAGAGCCTGGAACCCGATGCGAATTACCTGGTTCCGTTCGGGCGGGGCCGCGTGCGCCGGGAAGGAAAGGACCTGACGATCGTCACGTGGGGCAGCACGGTGTATTTTGCGCTCGATTTGGCGCGGCAGATGGAGGCGGAAGGGCGCTCGCTCGAAGTGATCGACCTGCGGACGATTGCGCCGCTCGATGAAGAGTTGATTTACCGGAGCGTGCGCAAGACGAGCCGGGTGGTTGTGGCGCATGAGGACAGTCTTACCGCCGGCTTCGGCGGGGAGATTGCGGCGCGGCTGGCGCAGAACTCGTTCAGCGACCTCGACGCACCGATCCGCCGCGTGGCGGCCGAGGATAGTTTCGTGCCGTCGGCGAGCAATCTGGAACTAATGGTGCTGCCATCACTGGCCGGACTGCGAGCGGCGGTAGAAGAGACGCTGGCCTACTGAGTGAGGCTGAGGGTGTTGCCGTCAGGGTCCTTGAACCAGGCCACTTTGGCGCCGCCTGGGGAACTCCAGATGCCGAGTTCATCCTGGGGCATGCCCTGGTAGCGCTCGAAGCGCACGCCGGCTTCGCTCAAGGCTTTCACGGCCACGGCGATGTCGGGCACTCGCCAACCGAGCACGGTGAAGTGTGAGGGGTTCAGGTCTTTGACGAGGGTGACGCGGAGCATCACGCCGTTCGCGTCGAAGACGAGGGCGAAGGGCAGTTCTTCGGAGACAAGCGGCAGGCCCAGCGTGTCGTGGTAGAAGGCTTTGGCGCGTCCGGCATCCGAGACGCCGACAAACGCTTCGATGTCCTGGTTGGCGAGTCGGAATGGCGTGGACATAGATTCATCATCCTCTTTCGCGGCGGAGCCGCTGGACCATCCATTTTGTTTCCTGGCGCGCGGCCTTCGCGACTCCGATGGCGAGGGCCAACGCAGGAGAGATGCCCGAAAAGGCGCCGCCGAGGTCGTAGAAGGTGGCCGGGGTAAACGCAGGTTCATTTACGATGGCGTAGACGCTTTCCCACGTCTCCGGGCCCAGCTTGCGGCGGAACTGCAGCAGGCCGCGGAAATTGTAGAAGCGGTTTGCGTGGGCGCGCGCCAGCGAGATCAGGCGGCGCATCCACCAGGGATTGCGGTTCATCTCGCCGGGCAGTTCGTCGGCGAGGGCAACGAGGCCGAGCGTTGCGTACTTTCGTCCCTCGGCGGCGATTGCGCGCATGGCGTGGTCGATGAGAAGCTCCGTGGTTCCGTTCGGCGCGATGGTGGAGCGGGCGATCTGCTCGATGAGGTATCCGTTGCGGGCGGGTATGGGGCTGGCGACGAGGATGGCGACGGCGTTTTCGGCGTGGCGGGCGACGAGGATGAGCCGATCGTCCAGCACGCCGTCGAGTGTGAACGGTTCCACGAGAAAGTGCAGCGGGGGCAGGGGGCGCGCGGCGAGCCAATCGTGCACACAGGCGCGCAACTCGCCATCGCGCGGCGCCTCGGCGGGTTGGACGCGCGCAATTCGCACGACCTTATTTCTCGCGCGGTTGAGCTGTTGGCGGACGATGCGGCGCTCCTGGGCCAGGGCTTCCCATCGCGCCGGATCCCACACCGGCTGCGCGCCGAGGACGATGCGCGCATGGCGAGGGGAATCCTTGTAGATGGCGCCGAGCCGCTCTTCGGCGCAGACGTAGCAGACGCGGAGCCGGGAGGCGCGCGCTTCGGCTTCAAATTCCCGGGCGACGGCCGGGAGCCGTTCGGGACGGCATACCGGGGCGCCCGCGACGACGAGGGTCTTATGGCGGCGTACGTAGCCCGCCACGGCGTCGCCCGCCGGGGAGAACCAGTGCCGGATGCCGGGGTTGAGAATCTGGTAGCAGGTTCCAGAAAGATGCACGAAGTTTTCAAGCTGGCCGCTCAGGTAGCGCGCCGCGACTCAACTGTTCTCGTCACTGGCGAATCTGGAACAGGCAAGGAGTTGCTGGCCAAAGCCATCCACCAGAGCAGTCTCCGTGCCGGCAAGCCATTCGTTCCGGTCAACTGCGGAGCTCTGCCCGAAACGCTTGCGGAATCGGAGTTGTTTGGCCACCGCAAAGGATCGTTC
>JAJYKC010000058.1:2319-8783 GCA_021788955.1 Acidobacteriota bacterium | reverse complement strand
CCCGAAAACCCTTTAAACCGCGCCCGGGAGGAATGAAACTTTTTCTGGGAAGGAAGTGGGTCATAAGTTATTCCCCGGTATCGTCGTCCGCCTGCGGTTCTTGTACCCACTGGACCACAATCTCCTTCTCAACGACCTCGCTTTCCATCTCGCGCACTAACTGCAGCAGCCGGATGTAATCGCTCAAACTCGTCTTCCCCATCTCCTCCGCCATCTTGTCTTCAAGCTGGTGAAGGATACGCTTCAGAATCCGGATCCGCGACAGTGCCGTGCGCGAGCGATAGTCTTTCTCCTTCTCGCTCTCGTCTTTTTCCTCGGTCTCCCGCTCGGCCTCCTCCCTCGCGGCAATTTCGGCCGGATTCCCGGGCTGCTCCGCGTCGCTGTTCGACCCGTCGGCGGGCCTCCTGCTCCCGGCCCGCTTCCTGCGCTCTGTCGTCTCGTTGGCCTTCGTACTCATCCGCAAGTGAGGCTACCAGACCCCGCCTTCGGCAGTCTCCTCGTATTTCCTTTAACCAACTCATTCCACATTGGTTATCAGCCTTTTGCTCGTTGTGAACGCATTTTTGCCCACCCCCCACGCTTGCCTCGCGCCCCCGGAAACCCCTATCTTCAAGGCAGCGCGCTTGCACGGCGCTTGGAGACCACTTATGGAAATGGCCGCCGGCATCGCCGTCTTCGGAATCCTCGTCTTCCTCGCTCACCTTTTCTCCGGCCTCTTCAGCCGGACCCGCGTCCCCGACGTCCTCCTCCTCATGCTCATCGGAGTCCTCCTCGGCCCCGTCTTCGGCCTCATTGCTCCTCACAACTTCGGTGTCGTCGGACCCTTTTTCTCCACCATCACCCTCGTCATCATCCTCTTCGAAGCCGGCGTCCACTTAGACATCGGCGTCCTCGTCACCAGCCTTCGCCGTTCCGTCTTACTCACCGTCACCAGCTTCGCCCTCTCGATGGCCGCCGTCGCCGCCATTTCGTTCTTCGTCCTCCATCTCGAACTCGCCCTCGCCCTCATGCTCGGCGCTATCGTCGGCTCCACCTCGCCCGCCGTGATCGTACCCCTCACCCGCAAACTTGATATGGAAGAACCGTCCCGCGGCATCCTCCTCATGGAGTCCGCCCTCAGCGATGTCTTCAGCATCGTCACCTCCCTCGCGATCCTCGATGCCTACCGCCTCGGCCACCTCCGCGTCGGCGTCCTCGTCGGCCAGATCGTCTCCATGCTCCTTCTCGCCGCCATCTTCGGTATCCTCGCCGCCTTCGTCTGGTCCGCCCTCCTCAAGCGCGTCCGCGGCATCGAAAATTCCATCTTCACCACACCCGCCTTCGTATTCGTCTTGTTCGGCGTCGTCGAGTTACTCGGCTTCTCCGGCTATATCGCCGCCCTCGCCTTCGGAGCTACGCTCGGCAACATCGAGGACTTCCACCGCATCGCCTTCCTGAAACGCCTGCTCCCCGCCGAGCCCATCTCCCTCAATCAAATCGAGCGCGACTTCATCGGCGAAGTCGTCTTCCTCCTCGCCGCATTCTTCTTTATCTACGTCGGTATCTCCATGCACCTCCGCAACCTCCCGCTCCTTTTCCTCGGCTTCTCTATGGCCGCGGCCCTCATGCTCCTCCGCATTCCTGCCGCCCGCCTCACGCTCACACACTCCACCAGCATCCGCGACGCGTCCCTCATCGCCGTCATGACCCCCAAAGGCCTCGCCGCTGCCGTGCTCGCTGGCGTCGCCCTGCAAAACAATCTTCCCGGCGGTGACAGCATCCAGCGCGTCACTTACTCCATCATTCTGTTCAGCATCGTCCTCACCTCCCTACTTACTTTCCTCGTGGATCGCACCATCCTTGGCCGCGTTTACGCCTTCATCTTCCGCGGCTTCGGCCGTAACGCCAGACAAACCCTCGCCAGAACCGTTTGACACATGATCCGGCTCCCTCTCCCACTCGCCGCCGCGCTTGCGCTCTTCTCCCTCACCGCTTCCGCCGCCACGGATCCCGCCAAGCTCCGCCGGCGCATCGACGATACTTTCTACGTCCCCAATCCCCTCCCGCCTCTCGACGCCGCTACTCACGGCAGCTTTCAACCCGAACCCGGCATCCTCGCCGACCGCGTCACTTACCACACCGAATTCGGCATGTCCGTCCCCGCCATCGTCTACCACCCTGCCCGCCCCGAACCTCACTTACACCCCGCCCTCATCATCGTCAACGGCCACGGCGGCGATAAATACAGTTGGTACTCCTACTACGCCGGCATCCTTTACGCCCGCGCCGGAGCGGTCGTCCTTACTTACGATCCCGCCGGCGAAGGCGAGCGTAACTCCCAGCACCGTTCCGGCACCCGCGCGCATGACCGTTTTCTCCCGCCCGATGAAATGGCCCAACGCCTCGCCGGCCTCATGATGACCGACCTCATGCAGGCCGTCTCCTACCTCCGCTCTCGCCCTGACGTCGACCCCTCCCGCATCGCCGCCGCCGGCTACTCGATGGGTTCCTTCGTCGTCTCCCTCACCTGCGCCGTCGACACTCGCCTCAACGCCTGCGTCGCCGTCGGCGGAGGCGACCTCGACGGCCCCGACGGCTACTGGGACTCCAGCGATAAGCCCATGTGCCAGGCCATCCCCTACCGCTCCCTATCATTCCTCGGCGACCGCCCCGCTCAAATCTTCGCCCTCAACGCCCTCCGCGGCCCCCTCCTCATTTACAACGGCGCCGAAGACGAAGTCGTCGACATCCCCCACCACGGCCCCTCCTTCTTCGCCGATCTCCGCAATCGCACCATCCAACTAAACGGCTCCCCCACCAACGTCTTCTACTTCGCCTTCTCCCCCACCGGCAGCCACCGCCCCTGGTTCCTCACCAAACCCGTCGCCCTCTGGCTCAACCGCCAACTCCACTTCCCCCTCTGGACCACCGCCGCCATCAACGCCATGTCCGAAACCCATATCTCCGAATGGGCCGCTCAAAACCACGTCCCCATCGACCGCCTCTACGCAACCGAGCCCCGCGAAGGCGGAACCCTCGCCCTCGGAGCAGGCATCCCCGCACTTACTCGTGACCAACTCAACGTCCTCCCCGAATCCGTCTGGTCCACACAACTGACTAATTTCTCTTACGATTCTTGGACTTACCACGCCCGCTCCGTCCACGTCGATAACTTCACCGGCCGCCCCCGCATGGTCGTCGTCAGCGACATCGGCAACGAACCCGACGACCAGATGTCCCTCACGCGCCTTCTCCTTTACTCAAACCAACTCGACATCGAAGCCCTGATCGCCGTAACTTCCACCTGGCAGCGCACCACGACCCACGCCGAAACCATGCGCGCCCTCATCCGCGCCTACGCGCAGGTCCGCTCGAATTTACTCCTCCACGCCCAAGGCTGGCCCACCGCCGATCAACTCGACAACCGCGTCTTCACCGGCCAACCCGGCTACGGCCTCGCCGCCACCGGCCCGGACAAAACGTCCGAAGGCGCCCAGGCCATCCTCGACGCCGCCGCTCGCCCGGATCCCCGCCCCCTCTGGATCACCATCTGGGGTGGCGCCAACACTCTGGCCCAGGCCCTCCTCCATGCCCGCGCCACTCTCCCCCGCGATCAACTCGCCGTGCTCATCTCCAAACTCCGTGTCTATTCCATCTCGGACCAGGACGACGCCGGCCCCTGGATCCGCCGCGAATTCCCCGATCTCTTTTACATCGTCCAGCCCACCACCCCGACCAGCGGCGAATACTACTACGCGACCTGGACCGGCATCAGCGGCGACATCTACTATCGCAATGGCGCCGGCGCCGATGGCACAACCGTCACGAATGAGTGGCTCGACACCAACATCCGTGCCAAAGGCTCGCTCGGCAAACTCTACCCGCGCTTCCTCTTCATCATGGAAGGCGACACTCCGTCTTACCTGAACTTACTCGACAACGGCCTCAACGCTTACCGCCGTCCCGACTGGGGCGGCTGGGGTGGCCGCTATATCTTTCGCCAACCCTACGGCGAAACCCATCCCATCTGGACCCAGGGCGGCGACTTATTCTCCCGAGTAACTTCCCAGGACACTGTCCCCGGCGTCGACGGCCAACTCCACACCTCCGACCAGGCCACCATCTGGCGCTGGCGTACCGCTTACCAGAACGACTTCGCCGCCCGCATGTCCTGGACCATCTCCGACTTCGCCCACGCAAACCACAACCCCATCGTCGTCGTAAATGGCGACGCCACCAACGCCCCCATCTCCCTCGACGCAACCGTCGGCCAACCCGTCCCCCTCGACGCTTCCGCCACCCACGACCCCGACCCCAACCAGCATCTCCACTATCAGTGGTTCCTCTACTCCGAAGCCGGCAGCACCGAGTCCTCCCTCGCCGCCCTCACCATAGCCAACGCCGCCTCTCCCACACCCCGCGTCATCCCCACCGCGACCTGCCGCCCCGAATGGCTCCCCCTCCGCCAATCCTGCCCGCCCACCGGCGCCGCCCACCTCATCCTCGCCGTCACCGACGACGGCGCTCCACCCCTCACCTCCTACCGCCGCATCCTCCTGACTGTCCATTCGGCCCGGTGAAGAATCCGTTCCCCGGCCGGCGGCCAACCCCATTCCGCAGGTAAGCGATCCGTTTCCGCATGACATAATCCCCTCATGCCTCCGCGCCTCCTCGTCCTCGCGGCCATTGCCTTCACCCTCTTCGCCGCCGATACCCGCACCCCCACTCAGAATGGCCTCGTCTATGGAGTCGCCGATGGCGTCACCCTCACCATGGATTACTACGCCCCCAAAGGCCCCGCTCCCCACCCCATTTCCATCATCATCCACGGCGGCGGCTACCAGCGCGGCGACAGCAAAAGCGGCAGCGAAGCCTACTGCGCGGACTTCCTCGCACCCGCCGGATACGCGGTCTTCTCAATTAACTACCGCCTTGCGCCTAAATACCCATACCCATACATGGTCTATGACGTCGAACGCGCCATCCGCTATCTCCGTTACAACGCCAGTACGTGGAACGCCGACCCCAACCGCATCGCCCTCGTCGGCGGTTCAGCCGGCGGCTATCTGAGTAACATGGCCGGTCTTCTCGGCGCCCCCGGCAACCCGCACGCCTCTGATCCCGTCGACCGCGAAAGCGCCACAGTCCAGGCCATCGTCAGCCTCTACGCCCAATCGAGCATGGCGACCGTCCCTCTCAACAACGATACGCACGCCCTTCTCGATCCCCTCATCCGGCAAAAAGGCCGCAATGAAGCCCTCCGCGAGGCGTCCCCTATCACCTACGTCACCAAAAACGCCCCGCCCCTCCTCGAAATCCTCGGCGACAAGGACGAATACATCCCCTTCTCGGAAGCGACTAACTTGCAAGCCGCCCTCCACCAAGTCGGCGTCCGCTGCGACATCATTCGCATTCCCAACGGAACCCACGGCACCGGCAAGTGGCACACCCTCCCCGGCGTCCCCAACTGGGAAAGTCAAATGACCGAATGGCTCAACACAGTCCTCCATCACGAAGGCCCAATCGGCGAAGGCATCCGCAAGCGTGCGCCTGCCTCAACTCCGTAACATCCCGCCCTTCCGCTGCACCGCCTTCGTCGCCCCCACCGACAACGGCACAAAGAAATCCTTCCCCGTCAACTGGCACTCTTCCACCATCTGCAGCCCATACTCACACCGCCCCAGATCCGCTGCCCCGGCGTTATTCGACCCGAACGTAAACTTACACCCCGCCTGCTTCGCCAACTTAATAATAGACGCGCTCGGCAGCTTATACCGATTATTGATTTCAATCGCCACACCGTTCTTTGCCGCTGCCTCTACCACCCTCTCCCGCCGCGACTGCGTCCACAACTCCTCGTAATTCTTCTCAAGCTGATCCGGCAAGTAAGTCGGATTCACATAAATATCCACCGGCTCATGCTCCAGAATCCCCACCGCCCGGTCCACTAGCGTATCCATGAACTCCTGCGGATTCTCGATCGTCCCCACCTCCGCCGGAATCCACGTCCGCATCCGCTTGCCGTGATTATCCGTCCATGTCATCGAGTCGGTGAACACATAGTCGAATTGCTCCGCCGTCTCCCGCGAAAACATCTTCACCCACTCCCGCCCCTCCGCCTGCATCGCGATGAACACCGGCAAGCCCTGCAGGCTCTGCACGTACTTCCGAGCCGCTTCATCCGTTCTAATCGGTTGCCCCTGCCCGCAGTTCGCCGCCAACCCGTACTGAATCCCGTCGTGCATGCTCTTCGCCACCGCCGCATCCACCGTCAACCCGCCCTTCGGATGCACATGCTGGTCCAGCAGCGGTACCCCATGCGCTCCTTCCTTCAGTATCAGCTTGTAAGTATCGTCCGCCGCATACGGTTCGCCCTCGGTCGGCAAATCGTCCGGCAGCGGCTTCACTCTCACCCTCCGGTACATCGCCTTCGACCCCGGATCATGGCACTGCAGCGCGAACGTCCCATGATCCAGAAACCGCTC
>JAJYKC010000058.1:0-2309 GCA_021788955.1 Acidobacteriota bacterium | reverse complement strand
GAGGAATCACCGGCGGCGTCGGCTCCAGGTAATTCACCACCAGCATATCGTTCAGCCGCACCTGCACCCTCTTCCCGCGCACTACGATATGTAACTTAAACCACTCGTTATCCGGTACATACTGCTTATACGTGTTCCGTAAGTTATAAAGCGACGCCGTTTTCTTATGCTCCCGCGCCTGCGTATTGTTAACCTGAACCTCGCACCCCTTATTCGGCCAGCCCGTCTCCTGCCACCGCGTATGAAAGTACACACCCGAGTTACACGACGGCCGGGTCATCACCTCGGCTTCCAGTTCGAAATTCTTAAAGTCCGCACCTCGCACTGGGCCGTCATAAAACAAATGACACCGCGGCCCATCCGCCTTCAGCAGCCCATCCTCCACCCGCCATGACCCCGGCCCCGTCTGCGGCTTCCACCCTGTCATATCCCGGCCGTTGTACAACTCCACCCACCCCTCGTCCTGCCCAACCAGCGGCGCCGCCGCCATCGCCGCCACAAACGCCCGCCGCGTCAAATCCACACTCTTCATTCTCTCGGTCTCCTTCCCGCCTCGGCCCCCACTATATCCGATCCCGCTCAAACCCACTCGATCTCCCGCACCGTCAACTTGCTCTCCACATCCCCCGTATGCCTGATTCCCGCCGGCTCGAACAACATCACCGCCACCTCGTTCTCCGCCACCGGCCGATGTTCCACCCCGCGCGGCACAATCAGAAACTCTCCCTCCCCCAACTCCACGCTCCCCTCCCGAAACTCCATCCGGAAACTCCCCCGCACCACAAGAAACATCTCGTCCTCCTCCTTGTGGTCGTGCCACACAAACTCCCCCTGAAACTTCACCAGCTTCACATGCTGCCCATTCAACTCCCCCACTACCTTCGGCTTCCAGTGGTCGCTGAACAACTGGAGTTTCTCTCGCACATTGACCTTTTCCATGCCGCGAGAATACCAAACGCCCGAGCCCCAAAACCATCTATACTGTGGACGCTGCACCCATGAAGTCCTGGCGCCCCGCCGAGTACCTGATGGAAGTCCGCGGCGACCTTCGTCACGCCTTCAAAGCCCTCGCTGCCTCACCCGGATTCTCCGCCGTCGCCTTGATTTCCCTCACCCTCGGTGTCTGCATCGCCACCTGCGCCTACAGCCAAGGCAACGGCCTCACACGCGATCTCCCCGGAGTCCCGAATCCTCACCAGTTAGTCGCTCTCTCTACGCCCGTTTCTTACCCTACTTACGAGCGCTTCCGCGAGTTACGCACCGTCTTTTCTGACTCCATGGTCTACGTCGCTCCGGTGCCTTTCGCCGTCTCGCTCGGCGGCCGAAGTGCGCGCGTCTGGGGTCATCTCGTCACCCCTTCTTACTTCACCACGCTCGACGTCCACGCCTTCCTGGGGCACTTCTTCTCTCCCGCCCAAACTCCACCCAACGCCTCTCCATCCGTTATTCTCAGTCGGCGCTTCTGGCGGGAGTACCTCGCATCGAACCCATCCATAGTTGGCCGCACCATCCGCATCAACGGCCATCCCTGCACCATCATCGGGGTCGCGCCCCAGGACTTCCTCGGCGCATCGCCGGCCATGTTCCCCGCGGACTTATGGCTCCCCGTCACCGTCGACCCCTCTTTCGCCCCGGAACTCGGCAACGATGCGCTCCATCGCCATGATCTGACCATGTTTCAAATGGTCGCCCGCCTCCACCCCGCCGTCACGGAATCCGCCTCCTTCACCGCACTCAACGCCGCCGCCCAGCAGATCGCCGATACTTACGGCGATCAGGATCGCAACCGGAAAGGACCTCGCGTCACCCTCCTCGAAGGCGGGAAAGTCCTTCCTCTGCGCAAACAGGACCTTCCCTTCTTCAAGGACTTCCTTCTCCTCCTCGGGGCCCTCCTGCTGCTCATCGCTTGCGCCAACGTCGCCAACATGATGCTCGCCCGCGCCGCGGGTCGTCGCGGAGAATTCGCTCTCCGCCTCGCCTTGGGAGCCGGTCGCGCACGCCTCATCCGCCAGTTACTAACCGAGCCCCTGCTTCTCACCGCCTGCGCCGCACCCCCCGCCTTTCTCCTGTCGCTCTGGATCATGCGCGCTTTATCCAGCCTGCGAATGCCACTGCCGATCCCCATCTCTCTCAACTTACTCCCGGACTGGCGCGCCCTTGCCTTCACCTGCGTGTTAACCGGTCTCGCCGGAATCGGCATCGGACTCGCTCCAGCCCTGAGTGCCACCCGCGCGGATCTCGTCTCCGCCCTCAAGCAAGGTAGCGGCGCACACCTTCGCGCCCATCGCGCAATCAGCCTTCGCAACGCC
>JAJYKC010000057.1 GCA_021788955.1 Acidobacteriota bacterium | reverse complement strand
CTCTTTTTATTGACAAACACATAAATAACCTTAGGATGGAGTCATAGACACCTGGCAGCGAACGAGAAAATGCCGGGGAGAGAGAAAAAGGACGGAAGGAACGAGGAATGGACTGGACCAGATCGGACACAATCGGACTCGCGACGGCGCAGTGCACGTCATGCAGGGGACTCGGGCTAAAAGGCGGCCACGCCGACAGCGCCCAGCCTTGCAACTGCGTTCTCCGGGCGATCTTCCGCGCTTGCTTTGCGCGGTTTCGCTCCATCGTGGCAGGCGGTGGAAGCATGACGCGAGTGTCTCTTGAAGCGAACCCCGGCCGGGAGCGTAAAACGATTTGGGGCCGCAAAGACGAGGAATTCGCCGCGGATTTCACCTTGGTAAGCGAACGTTCGCTGGACGAATTCGAACATAAGGTCTTTCGATATCATTTTCTTCTCGGGGCGGACTGGCGGCTTTGCTGCCGGCGTCTGGGTGTGGACCGCGGCACCTTCTTCCACTCGGTCTACCGGATTCAGCAACGTCTCGGCCGCGTGTACCGGGAACTGCAGCCTTACGCTCTGTATCCGCTGGAGGACTACTTCCACGCAACCGGAACACACTCCGAAGCCCGCCCGGCACACGTGGCGCGCGTCATCCCCATCCGGCCGCCGCTCGCCCCACGCGACAAACAGGCGCCGGAACGCAAAGCCGCCTGACCATCCCGCACTCCCGCAAAACGAAGCCATCCGGCCCGAGACCGGATGGCTTCTGTTTTTGGGAAGTCCTCATTGCCCTCCTCCCCCTTGACAAAGCTACCTACCTAATTTAAGTTAGGTTCGATGGCCCCTTCACCCACCGAACGCGCCCTCTCCAGCCGGGATCAGCTTCTCGAAGTGGCCGCTCGGCACTTCGCCTCCCGTGGCTACGCCGCAGTTACGATTAGGGATATCGCGGACGATCTCGGCATCCGGCAGCCGTCCATTTACTACCACGTCCCGGGCGGGAAGCAGGACTTGTACGTCGAAGTCACCCTGCGGCATTTCGAGCGTCATCGCGAGGGCGCCCTCGCGGCGATCGGGCCGGAGACCGATTCGCTCGAACTGCGCCTCCGGCGTTTCGCCAAGTGGATGCTGAGCCGTCCACCGCTCGACATCAGCCGCTACGTGAACTCCGACTATCCGGAACTCTCCCCGGAAGCCATCACAAAGATCGAGCCGGCGTTTCAACGCTGTATTTTCGAACCGCTGGAACAAATTTTCACTGAGGGGCTGAGCGAGGTCAGGCCGCGTCTTCGGGATGCCAGGCGTTTGTGCCGCGTCTTCTTTTCCGTTTTTGAATCCCTGAACGCAGCGCGCCGCTTCTGGGAAGCGCACACGAGCGAAGACGCCGCCATCGAGTGGTCGCTCGAACTCCTGCTGCGCGGAATCGAGCCAAAGGGATGAGGACTCGCAGCTCAGCGGCGTACCTGAAAGAAGGACTGCAGAATCTGTTGGCATTCAGCCGCAAAAATCCCTTCGTCGATCGCGACGCGATGGTTCAGCAGCTCCGAGTCAGCCACGCGGAACTTGCTTCGCACGCCGCCGAACCGGAGGTCACGTACACCGAATACCAGACGAGCAATGCGCGCGTTCACCATCGCCCCGGCGCACATCACGCAGGGCTCGAGCGTGACGTAAACCGTTGCGCCGGCAAGCCGGTAGTTTCCCAGCGACTTCGACGCCTCGCGCAAGGCGAGGATTTCGGCGTGGGCCGTGGGATCGCAAAGCGCGATCGGCGAGTTGCGCCCTTCGCCGGCAATGCGTCCATCGGCCACCACCACCGCGCCGATCGGAGCTTCCCCCGCAACGGCGGCTTCCCGAGCCAAAGCGAGCGCGCGGCGCATGAAGTGTTCATCGGCTGCCGCGCGCCGTTCGCCGGTTTCTCGCGTGTGTTCGTCGATTCGGTTTTCCATCTTGCGGGTCACCCCCAGCATAATCGGAATCGGCACAATGCCGAAGGCTTCTAAGGAAACGGGATGCTCCGGAATCTCACGTTCATTTTGAAGAGCAGCATGCGCAACCGGCGCCGCACGACGCTGACAATCACCAGCATCGCCGTGTCGTTCTGTCTGCTGGGCGTGTTGATGGCAATGTACCGGGCCCTGTTTTTCGGCGGACCTGGGACGCCCGCGCAGGCCGTACGAATGATTACACATCACAAGGTCGGCCTCGCGGATGTAATGCCGATGTCCTATGAAGACAAGATCCGTCGTGTGCCCGGCGTGAAGGAAGTCATGCTATGGCAGTGGTTCGGCGGCAGTTACAAGGACGCGCGCGACCGGCGCAACTACTTCGCCCGCTTCGCCGTCGAGCCGGACCGGCTCTTCACAATTTATTCCGACACCACGATGCCGGCGGATCAGAAAGAGGCGTTTCTCCACGAGCGCACTGGTTGTATCGTGAACGCGGGCCTCGCCAGAAAATTCGGCTGGAAGCTGGGCGACCGGATTACCCTTGTGGGCGACATTTTCCCGGTCACGCTGGAGTTCAAATTAGTAGGAATCTATAGCGATCCGGAAAATCACGAAGCCCTGTTCTTCAACAAAGAGTATCTCCGGGAAAGTCTCGGAGTGGACAGTCCCATGCGCGACGTAGCAAGCATGTTTGAAGTGCGGGCAAATAGCATCGCCGATGTGCCGCGGGTGGCCGCGTCGATCGACCACATGTTCGACAACTCGCCGGCGCCTACGCGGACCGAGTCCGAGCGGAACTTCGAGTTGAGCTTCGTCGCGTTTCTGGGGAACCTGAAGCTTTTCCTGCTCGCCATCTGCGGCGCGGTAACCTTCACCATCCTACTGGTGTCGGCAAATACGCTGTCGATGTCCGTACGCGAACGGGTAAGGGAAGTAGGCATCCTGAAGACGCTCGGCTTTACCAAGGGCGCCATTGTCGGCCTGATCCTCGGCGAAGCCGGCGTGATCGCGCTGGCCGGCGGGACCCTCGGGATCGCACTCGCGGGATTGCTTTGCGGAGGCATACGTAACGGCGTCAGCGGCATTGAGAATCTGCGCGCGCTGGCCATGACCCCGGGTCTGGCTTTGACCGCGCTGGCCATCGCGTTGTTTATCGGCCTCATCAGTTCGCTGATTCCGGCGCTCGGGGCGGCGCGAACCACGATTCTCGATTCTCTGCGGTATTCGGGTTGAGCACGGAGACGGCGATGGCGATTCCCCTGACGTACAATTTCCGCAACCTGGTCGTCCGTAAGACCACCACCGTGATGACCGCGCTGGGCATCGCGCTCACGGTCGCCGTTCTGCTCTCCGTGCTGGCGCTTCTTTCCGGCCTCCGCACGGCGTTCGCCTCTACCGGCGATCCGCTGCAGGTCCTGGTGATGCGCAAGGGCGCCACGGCTGAGTTGAACTCCGGGGTCACGCGCGACGTATTTCAAGACATAAAGTTCAAGCCTGGCATCACCCGTGACTCTTCCGGCCAACCCATGGCGTCCCTCGAAATGGTGACCGTGATCAATCTGCCGAGTGTAGATAGCCCGCAAGGGATGAACGTGACTCTCCGCGGCCTGCTCCCCGTGGGCGTCCAAATGCGGGGCTTGAAAATCGTCGAAGGACGCTGGTTTCAGACAGGCCAACGGGAGGTCGTCGTCGGCAAATCGATCGCGCGGCGGTATCCCGACGCCAGGCTGCACCACCAGCTTCGATTCGGGAAAGGGCTCTGGGAAGTCGTGGGAGTCATGGATGGCGGCGAGTCGGCGGTGAACAGCGAGATATTCGGCGACCTTGGCCAGGTGAGTTCGGATTTCAACCGCCAGGACGGCCTGAGTTCGGTGCTGGTGCAAGCCGCCGATTCGAGCGTCGTGCCGGCCCTTATCAATTCGATGAATGACGACCAGAAGCTGAACGTCACGGCGCAAACCGAGCGCTCCTACTACGACGCCCAGACCAGTTCTGGTGCACCGCTACAGTTTCTGGGCGTCTTCGTATCTGTGATCATGGCGGTAGGTTCAAGTTTCGCCGCTATGAATACGATGTACGCGGCGGTGGCGCGCCGCTCCCAGGAGATCGGAACGCTGCGGGTTCTGGGCTTTTCCCGGGGGAGCATCCTGTTGAGCTTCCTCGCCGAATCGCTCCTGTTGTCGGTTTTGGGAGGTCTGCTCGGCTGCGTTCTGGTGCTGCCCCTGAACAATGTCAGCACCGGAATCGGCAACTTCGTCACCTTCAGTGAGATCGCGTTCAATTTTCGCGTAACACCGCAAATTATGCTCAGCGGCATCCTGTTCGCCATGTTCATGGGCGCGGTGGGCGGATTATTTCCGGCGCGGATGGCGGCGAGAAAAGAAATTTTGACGGCGCTCAGGGAGATCTAGCAAGTAGTTATGGAAGCGGAACTCAAAAGCCTGCGCATTGACCGGTCGGCGAAGAAGTCGCTCGAGCCTTCGCCGTGGGTATCGAGGTGGATCATCGGCGGCGTGCTGTTATTCGTCGTGCTCGGCCTCGGGCGCTTCGCCTATACCCGGCTCAACGCCGCCGTGGAAGTGGAGACCGTCCGGGCGCGGGCGCCCGAGTTGTCCGGCCCCGGTGGCGCGAGCCGCGAAGTGATTCTGAACGCCACGGGCTACATCGTGGCCCATCATAAGATCGAGGTCGCCTCGAAAGTGGTCGGCAAGGTGGCCTGGATCGGGGTGGAGAAGGGCGACAGGGTGAAGCAGGGCCAGGTGATGGTGCGGCTCGAAGACGAAGAGTATCGCGCGCAGGCCTTGCAAGCTCAGGGCCAACTCGACAACTTGAAGGCCAAACTCGCAGCGCTTCAGCACGGAAGCCGCCCGGAAGAAATCGCCAGGGCGAAGGCGGACGTCGAACAGAGCCAGGCCGATATGGAAAACGCGCTGATCACGCTTCGCCGCACCAAGGACCTGGTGCAGCAGGGAGTGCTCGCCAAGCAATCCCTCGACGACGCGCAGGCCAAGTACGACGGAGCGGTGGCTCGTACGCTCTCGCTGCAGCACACCTACGACCTGGCGAAACTCGGGCCGCGCAAGGAAGATATCGAGGCGCAAAAGGCGGCCGTCATGCAGGCCCAGGGCACGCTCGAGTTCGCGCAGACGCAGTTGGATGACACGATCATCCGCGCCCCGAGCGACGGTACAATTCTCGAAAGAAATGTCGAGAAAGGCGAATTCGTCACCACCGGCTTCGTCGGCGACAAAGGCGCGAAAGGATACGTCGTCTCGCTGGCGGACCTGAACGACCTTCAGGTCGAACTCGACATCAATCAGAACGACTTCGCCAAGCTTGCGCCGGAACAGAAAGGCGTAATCACCACCGATGCCTATCCGGACCGCAAATACGAGGGCGTCATCGCGGAGATCTCGCCGGAGGCGAACCGCCAGAAGGCGACCGTGCAGGTCAAGGTGAAGGTGCTTCGTCCGGATTCGTACCTCCGGCCGGAGATGAACGCCAGTGTCGCCTTCTACAACGACGCCAAGAAGACGGACATCGGGGCGCCGGCTCAGCCGATGGTCACCGTTCCGGCTGCTGCCGTGCGCGATGGGTCCGTGTTCGTGATGGTGGACGGGAAGGCACTGAAACGCTCGGTCAAGGTGGATGGGACCGGTCCGGACGGGGTGCGGGTATCGAGCGGATTGATCGGCGGCGAGGACGTGATCGTCAGCGCGCCGGCGGATTTGAAGGATGGGCAGAAAGTAGTCATCAAGAAGAGCTGAGGGGAATGCGCATGAGCGATGTGGTCATCGAAACCAGAAAGCTGACGAAGGAGTTCGTGCGGGACGAATTCCACGTGATCGCGCTCAAGGATGCCGATCTCGAAGTGCGGCGGGGCGATTTCGTCGCCCTGATGGGACCGTCCGGTTCCGGCAAATCTACACTGCTCCATCTGATCGCCGCGATGGACCGGCCGTCGTCCGGCGAAATTCGCGTCCTTGACCAGGACCTCCGTGCGCTGAATGACCGCGCCATCGCTCACTGGCGCAATGTGCACATCGGATTTATCTTTCAATCCTTCAACCTGATTCCGGTGTTGAACGCGATCGAAAATGTTGAACTTCCGCTGAAACTTACCCATCTCAAGGCCAAGGAAAGAATGGACCATGCCGGTACGGCGCTGAAATTGGTCGGCCTCGGCGACCGGTTACACCATTATCCGCGGCAGCTATCCGGCGGCCAGGAGCAGCGCGTGGCGATCGCGCGTGCTCTGGTGACCGATCCGGACCTGATTCTCGCCGACGAACCGACGGGCAATCTCGACGCTGGGTCCGCCCTGGAAGTGCTCACCTTGCTGTCGCGTCTGAACAAGGAGTTTGGGAAGACCGTGGTGATGGTGACGCACGATCCCCACGCGGCCAGTTTCGCCACGCGTGTCCTGCATCTGGAAAAGGGCAACTTGCTGCCCGAAGTGCGAACCGCCGAGTGGAGCGCGTCCCAACCAGCGGCGTCTTAGCCGCCTCGAGGCACGGGCGCCGGATTCAACCGGCCTGAGGCTTCCAGCCGGCCACGGAACATCGCGGTGCACGCCGCTGGTATTCCGCTATCGAGTTCTTCCATCGCGTACTTCATCTTGTGGCGCCAGTTCGGGTATTCCGACGTGGTGGCGGGTAGGTTCTGCTGTTCGGCGTCCTTGAAAATATCTTCCTGATTCAGCACAAACAGCCGGCTCGGCGTGCTCGCGAGGAATCCTGTGATCGCGAAGTGGAGATCGCCGTTGAACGACGCAAAGCCGGCATCGTTGGCCAGCAGCCCGACATCCCGCAACACCTGGACCATGTTCTGTTTTTCCCGCTCCCGCTCGGCAAGCAGGTGACGGTAGAGCGAATCGTCGGAAAGGATGCCGGCATCGCGGCGCGCCTCGACGTCGCGCGCGGCCCAGAATCCGGCAAGCGTCGGAAGGTCGTGCGTGCTGACCGAGACCAGCGCCTCCACCGGGTACGCCTCGGGGCGAAGGAATCGGCCAGCGTTGTCCCGCTCGAAGTAGAAAAGACGGTAACTCAAGATGCCAAATCGAGCCAGCATCTCGCGTGCGATATCGGGCACCGTGCCGAGATCCTCGCCGACGATGATCGTGTGGTTTCGTACGCTCTCGAGTGCCAGCACGCGCATCAGATCTTCGTAGCGGTCCATGACGTACGTGCCCTGCGTCGCATCCATGTCGTTGGGGATCCAGTAGAGCCGGAAGAAACGCATCACGTGATCGATTCGAAGTGCGCCGCCATGCCGGCAATTCTTCCGGATGGCCGCCGAAAGAAGCCTGTAGCCGTCCTCAAAATGCGCGGTCGAGTTCGGCGGTGGGAAGCCCCAGTCCTGGCCCTTGGGAGAAAACCCATCCGGCGGCGCACCGACCCGGCAGCCGTCCACGAAGAACCGGCGATACGCCCAGACGTCGGCGCCTAACTTATCCACCGCAAGCGCCAGGTCATGGTAAAGACCGATCGGCATGCCGAGGCGGAGCGCGGTTGCCTGTGCTTCAGCAAGCTGTTGGTCGATTCGCCACTGCACCCACTGATGAAAGAGAATGCTACGGGGATAAGACCTTGCGAATCCGGCCACCGCGGGCGAAGCGGGGTCCTGAAACTCGGGCGGCCAGCCGCTCCAGTTCCACACATTTGGATCCCGCGCATGCATTGCTTCGTCGATCGCGGCATGAGTGGCAAATAGACGAAGAGGCTCCCCCTCCTGGATGAGATACTCACGGAACTTCGGGTCGGCGGCTCCGCCTTCGCGAAGGAACGTCCGGAAAAGTAACTTCAGGAACACCCGCTTCAGCCGCGCTACGCGTTCGTATTCAACGTAAGGCGCCGCGCGAAGTTCGCTGATCTCTTTTTCTATCGGCGGGCTGTGACGCAGATGGCGCGCCCATACGCAGCGGGCGAACTCCGGCAGACGTTCGATGTCGAGATAAATGAAGTTGCGATAGAGAACGGAGTCCGGCAGGTACGGGCTCGTGTTATACGGGGCGCGGTTCGCGATGGCGTGGAGCGGGTTCAGCGATACGAACCCGGCTCCGGCGCCCGCAGCCCACTTGAGGAAAGCTTCGAGGTCGGTAAAATCGCCGGCACCCCAATTTCTCGCCGAACGGAGACCATACAGGCTGACGGCGACGCCTCCGGCGCGATCCACCGGAGGCTGCCAGGCGCGGTCCGGCGCTATGAGGAGCGCTGCCTGCGTGGTAACTCCGTCACAGGCCGCCGTGATGCGGTAGTAACCGGGAGGCAGGACGGGAAGGATAAAGGAATTTGCGCCCGGATCGGCCTGTGCCGTCACCGCCGCGGCGTCCTCGATCTCGATGGACACTTCCACCGGCATCGAATCGGTACCCGGCGGGCGGCGAATCATCACGCGGCGCTCGCTCTGCGTGACGGCGATCGTACCGGGCAAAAGGCGCGACGCTTCGGCGGTTTTTCGCGCGGCGACAGCGTTCTGAAGCGCAACCTCACTCGATGTATCGACGCCGAACGACTTCAGAATTCGCTCCAGTAGCGCGGCGGTCGCCACGTGCCGCTCGCCGAAAATATCCCAGTATTCCGTTTCAACACCCCACAGAGCGGCGGCTTGCGCAAGTGTGTCGGGCGTAAGGTCCATGAATGTGATTGTCTCTTGTTTCGCCGGGCGGACGCCTCATCCGGCGGACATTTGCGCGCGAACCGCTCCATTTTCTACATTCGGAAGGATGCCATGGCGCCTGATCGTCATCGCCGCCGGAGGATTGCTCTGCTTTGGGGCCTTCGCCCAGGCGCCGGTCACACTTGCGATTGACGCCGCCGCGAATCGCCACCCCATCAGCCCGGACATCTACGGTATCGACGAGTACACCTCCCCACACTGCTGTCCGGCTATCGATTCCAGCCCGACGCACAACCCCAACGACACCAGAGGGATAACTGCCCTTCGGAGTTTTTTCGATTTCAACATCCGACCG
>JAJYKC010000056.1 GCA_021788955.1 Acidobacteriota bacterium | reverse complement strand
AGATCAGGAACGCCGGCCGCATGTCGTCGGCCATCAGCGAACCGAGCGAGACCGGCACGATGCCCGAGCCGGTGCACACGCCGGCGCTCATCACCGTGCCGAGGATCACCAGATTGATCAGCGACGACACCATCATCAGCGGTGAGCCGCAATGCAGCAGGCCCATCCAGAAGGACCACCTGATCCACCTTCCGGGCCTGATCCGCACGACGAAGCGCGGGTGCTGCGGCCGCCAGAGCTTGAACAAGCCGAAGCCGAGCAGCAGAACCCGCGCCGCCTCGTCGCGCTCAAAGTCATCCGCGCCGGCCGTTCCGCAGGCGAGCGCGTCCGCCGCATGTTCCAGCGCGAAGTCGAAACCCTCGGCCGCCTCGAACATCCCGGCATCGCCACCGTTTACGAATCCGGCTTGGGCGACGACGGCCAGCCTTTCCTCTCCATGGAACTCGTCCGCGGCATCCCGCTCGACGAATGGCTCGCCCAACAACCGCCCATCGCCATCCCCTCAAAACGCGAGGCCGCCTCGCGCCTCCACCTGTTCCGCGCCATCTGCGACGCCGTCTCCTACGCGCATCAGAACGGCGTCATCCATCGCGACCTCAAACCCTCGAACATCTTCGTCCTCGACACAAGTGACTCCAGTTCCGGCGGCCCCACCTCGCGCCCCATCGCCAAGATCCTCGACTTCGGCCTTGCCCGCCTCCTCACGCCCGACACCGGGAATTCCACCCTCACCGAAACCGGCATGGTGCAAGGCAGCATCCAGTACATGAGCCCCGAGCAGGCCCGCGGCGATACCAGCCACATCGACATCCGCTCCGACATCTACTCGCTTGGCGTCATTCTCTATCTGCTCCTCACCGGCCACCATCCTTACCTCGAACCCGGCGCCGGCATCCTCGATGCGCTCGCCAAAGTCATCAACGCGCCGCCGCGCCCCTTCCGCACCTGGTTCCGCCGCTTCGACGAAGATCTCGAAACCATCGCCCAAAAGGCTCTCGACAAGGATCCCGCGCAGCGCTATCAAAGCGTGGCCACGCTCGCCGGTGACATCGATCGCTATGAGTCGGACCTGCCTCTCGTCGCCCGCCCGCCCAGCACGCTCTATCAGGCGCGCAAACTCATCCGCCGCCACCGCGCCGCTTTTGCCATGCTCTCCGCCGCGCTCGTGCTCGCCCTCGGCTTCCTCGCCACGCTCGTCATCGAGAGCCACCGCGTGCGCCTCGAACGCGACCGCGCCGAGCAGGAAGCCGCCACCGCCCGCGCCGTCTCCGACTTTCTCGTCAACCTCTTCCGCGAAACCGATCCCACCGAAACCAACGGCCAGGTCACCGCCGCGGACTTACTTCGCACGGGCAAAGATCGCGTCGATAAAGAACTTCAGAATCAGCCCGAGCTTCGCGCACGCCTGCTCGATAACATCGGCGCCGCCTACAACGCCATCGGCCCCGCCCAGCAAGGCGCGCAAGCGTTCCACGAAAGCATCGACGCCCGCGCCCACGCCTTCGGCCCAGAGACGCTGGGCTCCGCCAAGTCCTGGATGGGCCTCAGCGACGCGGACTACAACATGGGCCGCTACGACGAAGCCGTCGCCGCCGCCCGCCACGCCCTCGCGATCCGCCGGAAATTTCTCCCACCTGATTCCCAAGAAATCTCCGCCACGCTCGCCACCATCGCCACCACGCTCGCGCAGCAGGGCAACCTCGCCGATGCCGAAACCAACATGGCGCAAGCCATCGCCATCGATCGCCGCGCCGGCCGCCTCAACACCGCCGACGGCGCCGGACGACTCGAATCCTACGGCATGGTCCTGCAGAAGGCCGGCAAACTCCGCGAAGCGATCCCGATCCTCCGCGAAGCCGCCGACCGCGAAAAAGCCAGCTCCGGTGAACTCTCCACCGCCGGCGTGCTCAACCAACTCGGCATCACCCTCAACCTCGCCGGCCACCCGCGCGATGGCGAGCAGGTCCTCCGCCACGCTCTCGAAATCACCCGCAAAGTCTACGGCCCCACCAACGCCAACGTCGGCGTCATCGAAGCCAACCTCGCCGACAGCCTTGTCGACCAGGGCCGCTACACGGAAGCCGAAACGCTCGCCCGCGACGCGATCCAACTCTTCATCCACGGCGCAGGCGCCCAGCACCCGCAGTTCATCTACCTGGACTTCGCTCTCGGCGAAGCCCTCGACGGCGAGGGCCGGCACAAAGAAGCCGGCACAGTCTTTGAAAGCGCTCTCGCCTTGAGCCGCAAGCTCACCGGCGAAACGAATCTCCACACCATCAGCGCCGAGTTGGAACTGGGCCAGCACTACCAGCAATCGAACCAGCCGCGTGAAGCCGCCGATACGCTCCGGCCCGCTCTCGCTCTGCTCGCGAACGCCGGCCAATCCAACACCCGCACGGCTTACGTCGCCGAGCGCAGCGAAGGCGAAGCGCTCGCCGCCCTCGGCCAACCCGGCCAGGGCCTGCGCCTCGTCCGCGCCAGCGCAACGGGCCTCCACACCCTTCTCGGCGACAACGCGACGGAAACCCGCCGCAGCCGGCAGGCCCTTTCGCGGTTGGAAGCTCAAACCCGCTAACCCCACCCGGGCGTCCTCCCCGCCCTGCTTGCTAGGCTGGAGATAAAGCTTATGTCGAAACTATCGATTCGCGATTTGGATTTGAAGAATAAGACCGTCTTTATGCGCGTGGATTTCAACGTGCCTCTCGCGCCGGGCGGGAAAGAAATCACCAGCGACAAGCGCATCCGAGCATCGCTGCCGGCGATCCAGTACGCACTGGATCACGGCGCCGCGCTTATCCTCGCCAGCCACCTCGGACGTCCAAAAGGAAAACCGAATCCGGAGATGAGCCTCAAGCCCGTCGCGGTCAAACTCGCCGAGCTGCTCGGTAAGCCCGTGGCCATGGCCCCGGACTGCGTCGGGCCCCAGGTCGAAGCGATGAAACCGAAGCCCGGGGAAGTCCTGCTGCTCGAAAACCTCCGCTATCACGCCGAAGAAGAGAAGAATGACCCCGCCTTCGCCAAGCAACTCGCATCGCTTTGCGACGTCTATGTCAACGACGCCTTCGGCTCCGCCCACCGCGCTCACGCCTCCACTGTCGGCATGATCCAGTTCGTCAAGCAAGCCGCGGCCGGCCTGCTCATGGACACCGAACTCGAGTACCTCACGAAGGCGACGAAGAATCCCGCGCGCCCCTGCGTGGCGATCCTCGGAGGCGCGAAGGTCTCGGACAAAATCGAAGTCATCGAGAACCTCATGAAGTTCGTCGATCGCCTGCTCATCGGTGGCGCGATGGCTTACACCTTCTACCGCGCTCAGGGCCAGCCCGTGGGTAAGTCGCTCGTCGAAGAAGATAAGATCGATCTCGCCAAGGACCTGCTCGCTCGCGCCGGAGGCAAGTTACTCCTCCCGGTCGATCACGTCGTGGCCTCCGAACTCAAGGCCGGCGCCGAAGCGCAAACGGTGGAAACGATTCCCGACGGCAAGATGGCCCTCGACATCGGCCCGAAGACCGTCGCGCTCTACTCGGCCGAAGTCGCCAAGGCGAAGACCATTATCTGGAACGGTCCAATGGGCGTGTTCGAAATGCCGCCGTTCGACGTGGGCACGGTAGCGCTCGCCAAAGCAGTAGCTTCTTCCGGCGCTGTTTCCGTTGTCGGCGGTGGCGATTCCGAGAAAGCGATCAAGAGCGCCGGCGTGGCCTCAAAGATCAGCCACATCTCCACCGGCGGCGGCGCTTCGCTCGAATTCCTGAGCGGCATCGAACTGCCGGGCGTCGCGGCACTCACGGAAAAGTAAGTTACTGAGTTAGTAAGTCACGACGCCGGTCAGGCGGCGTGACTTACCGGTCCGATAGCCTGGATCCGCGAGGGCAGGTCCGGAATCAGTGCTTCGAGCACCTGCCGGACCTCGCTCGCGAAGTGGAACTCGGTCTCGGCGCGCACCTCTTTGGGCAGGTCGACAAGATCCTTCTTATTGGCCTCCGGCAGCACCACGCGGTGAATCCCGGCGCGGCGCGCCGCCAGCACTTTTTCCTTCACGCCGCCGATCGGCAGCACCAGACCGGTGAGCGTAAGTTCGCCGGTCATGGCCGTGTCGGGCCGCGCCGGCAGTCCGGTATAGAGCGACGTCAAAGCCACCGCCATCGTGACGCCCGCCGAAGGACCATCCTTCGGAATCGCGCCCGCCGGCACGTGGATGTGCACACCCGCGTTGCGGAACAGCGCCGGGTCGATCCCGTACGCCGCCGCGTGCGACCAAAGGTAACTCTGCGCCGCCTTCGCCGACTCCTGCATCACGTCGCCCAACTGTCCGGTGAGCGTAAGCCCCTTGCCGTCGGGCAGCAGCGTGGCTTCGATGAACAGCACGTCCCCGCCGGATTCGGTCCACGCCAGACCCGTCGCCACACCCGGCGGCAGCGTCGTGCGCATCCGCTCCGGCGTAAACGGCTCGGGCCCGAGCAGATCGGTTAACGCGTCCGGCGTCACGGTCACGTTCGCCGTATCGCCTTCGGCAAACTTGAGCGCGATTTTCCGCACCAGCCGGCCGATTGCCCGCTCCAGTCGCCGCAACCCGGCTTCCCGCGTGTACGACGCGATCACCTTGCGCAGCGTCTCATCCGGCAGGATCGCCTGCTCGCCCGTGACGTCCGCCTGCTTCCACTGCCGCGGAATCAGGAACCGCCGGGCAATCTGCATTTTCTCTTCTTCGGCGTAGCCGCTGAGCCGCAGGATCTCCATGCGGTCGAGCAGCGGCTGCGGAATCGTGTCGAGCGCGTTCGCCGTCGTCACAAACAACACGCGCGACAGGTCGAACTCGAGGTCGAGATAGTTATCGTGGAAGCTCTTGTTCTGCTCCGGGTCGAGCACTTCGAGCAGCGCCGCCGCCGGGTCGCCCCGGAAGTCGCGTCCCAGCTTGTCCACTTCGTCGAGCATCAGCACCGGGTTGTTCGCCCCGGCCCGGCGCATCGCCTGCACAATCCGCCCCGGCATCGCGCCGATGTACGTGCGCCGGTGACCGCGGAGTTCGGCTTCGTCATGCAAGCCGCCCAGGCTCACCCGTTCGAATTTCCGGTCGAGCGCCCGCGCGATCGACTGCCCGAGCGATGTCTTGCCAACGCCCGGCGGGCCGACGAGGCAAAGAATTGGCGCCTTGGCTTCCGGATTCAGACGCAGCACCGCGAGATGTTCGAGAATCCGGTCCTTCACGTCCTTCAACCCGAAATGGTCGTCGTCCAGAACCTTCCGCGCATGGGCGATATCGAGGTTATCAGGAGTCGAAATCCGCCACGGCAGGTCGAGCACGTACTCAAGATACGTCGTGATCACGCCATACTCGGGCGAGGCCGGCTGCAGCTTCTCCAGCCGTCCGACTTCGCGCACCGCTTCCTTGCGGACCTGCTCCGGCAGGTCGGCCTTCTCGAGCCGCTCGCGCAACTGCGCCGCTTCGGCCCCTTCGCCTTCCCCGCCCAACTCCTGCTGAATCGCCCGCATCTGCTGGCGCAGCAGATATTCGCGCTGCTCCTTCGACATCTCCGAGCGCGCTTCGCTTGCGATCTGGTTTCTCACCTCCAGGACCTGCACCTCGTGCGATAGGAACGCGTGGACCAGGCGCAGCGCTTCCACCCGCGTTGGCGCTTCGAGCAGCGACTGCGAACGGGCGGCGTCAAGATTGAACATCGAAGCCAGCAGGAAAGCCAGCCGCAGCGGGTCTTCATTCGTGGTGAACATCCGCGTCACTTCCTGGCCGGCGCTCGGCTGAGCCAGCGACACCGCCCGCCCGGCGAGTTCGATCAGAATGCTGTGCAACGCCTCCACCGCCGGACTCGAATCCTCGGGCAGCGGCAGCGGATTCACCCGCGCTTGCAAGTACGGCTCGGAATCGTCCAGCTTCAGCAGCGCCACGCGCTCCAGGCCAAGAACAAGAATCTCCACCGAGTCCTCGCTCGGGCGCGACATCTTGCGAATCGTGGCTTTTGTGCCGATGGTGTAGAGATCGTCGCGCGCCGGGTTGTCGACCGAGGAGTCCCGCTGCGTAAAAAGGACTATTTCTTTCTCTTCGGTCGCCAGAGCAGCCTCGACCGCGGCGACGGAGGGGGCGCGGCCGACCGAGAGCGGCAGCATAAGATACGGAAACAGCACGGTGTTCTTCAACGGAAGAACCGGAAGAACCTGGACGGCCGGAGTTTCTTGCATGATATGGGTCTCCTTCTAGTTAGATGCTTCGCACGCTCTGCCAGGATCCAGTGCAATCAAAGTTCCACCAGAAGCAGCGAGCCGCCGGAACTGTTCCGGCGGCTCGCATGGCTGGGTGGCTGGACGTCAAGTTTACTTCCTGGGGACAACCACGAACGCCCGCGCTTCGCCGCGGCGGACCAGCAGCAACGTACCGCCGGGATTGTTGCTCTGGCGAACCGCGTTCTCGAAATCGTCGCCGTTGGTCACCGGCGTGCGATTCACGCGCTCGATGATGTCGTTGGGCTGCAGGCCGGCTTCCGCCGCCGCCGAGGCCGGATCGACGTTGGTGACAATCACGCCCTTCACGTCGCCCTGGAGCCCCAACTGCCGCAGGATGTCCGGCGTCAGGGTCTGAACCTGCACGCCTTGCAGTCCGCTCTGTGCTCCCTGCCCCTGGCCGCCGCCCGGACCGCCGGCCTGCGCCGTCAGCTTGTTCACGCCGAGCGTCACCGGGACGTCCACGGTCGAACCGTTGCGCAGCACCTTCAGGTTAATGGTGGATCCCGGAGGCAGACTCGCCACCTTCAGCCGGAACGCCTGCATGTCGTCGATCTTCTCGCCGTTCATGGCGACAATCACGTCTTCGACCTTCAGGCCGGCCTTCGCGCCGGGGCTGTCCGGCTCGACCTGCGTAATGGCGACACCGCCCTGGTCCGCGCTCATGCCGAACGCCTGGCGCATGTTCGGAGTAATTTCCCCGAGATATACGCCGATGTAGCCGCGCGTCACCTTCCCATGCTCGATGAGCTGGTCCATGATGTTCTTGGCGAGGTTCGACGGAATCGCGAACCCGATGCCGACGTTGCCGCCGCCGTCGCCGCCCAGAATCGCCGTGTTGATGCCGATCAACTGCCCTTGCGTGTTGACCAGCGCGCCGCCCGAGTTGCCGTGGTTGATCGCGGCGTCGGTCTGAATGAAGTCCTCGTAGTTTTCAATGCCCAGGCCGCTGCGGCCCTTGGCGCTGATGATGCCCATGCTCACCGTTCCGCCGAGGCCGAACGGATTGCCGATGGCCAGGACGATGTCGCCGACCTCGGATTTGGAAGAATCGCCGATCGGCAGCGCCGGCAGGCCGGTGCGGTCGATCTTGAGCACCGCGACGTCAGTGGGCGCGTCGGCGCCGATCACCTTCGCGGGCACTTCCTTGCCGTCGCGGAAGCTGACCTTCACGTCGGTCGCCCCGTCGATGACGTGGTTGTTCGTAAGAATGTAGCCGTCCGGGCTGACAATGACGCCCGAGCCGAGGCTTTCCATGCGTTCAGCCTGCGGCTGCTGCTGCATCTGCGGCGGAACGTTGCCGAAGAATTCCCGCAGCATCGGGTTGTCGAGAAACCCCTGCGGCATCCTCTGGCGATGAATCACCTTGGACGAACTCACGTTCACCACGGCCGGCAGAGCCTCTTTTACAACAGGCGCGAATGTGCCGCTGGCGGGCAGAGTGGCCGAGCCGGCGGCGCGAGCGGTGGTCGAGAATTCCGGGAGACGGTTTGCGTTGCTCGCCCAATTCACGGCGAGCGCGGCGCCCATCACCAGGACGATGGCGGATAAGATCGCCGTCGAGCGGCGGATCTGGATAGTGGAGTGCATGTCGGTCCTCTGTGTTTGATGATTTGGGTTATTTGGATTCGAACGAAGATCCATGGAGTTACTCCGCAACAGCCGCCGCTTGCACGGCTTCGAAGGTAAGCTCGCCCGAGCGCGATACATCGACCAGCACTTTCTGGCCGTCGAGAATCGCCCCCGCCAAAAGGCGGCGGGCAAGCGGGGTTTCCACTTCGCGCTGGATGGCGCGCTTCAACGGGCGCGCCCCATAGTGCGGGTCATAGCCGGAGCGGACAAGATGCGTGCGCGCGGCGGCGCTCATCTCGAGGCCGATCCGCCGGGCGGCAAGCCGCTGGCGCAGAGCCCCAAGCTGGATGTCCACAATTCGCTTCAGATGCTCTTCGGAAAGCGAGTGGAACACAATCACCTCATCCACGCGGTTCAGAAACTCAGGACGGAAGTGGCGGCGCAGCTCTTCGAGCACGGCCGATTTCATCTCGTCGTAATCGGCCCCGGCGAACTCGCCCCGGTATTCCAGGATCCGCGGGCTGCCGATATTCGACGTCATGATCACAATCGTGTTCTTGAAGTTGACCGTGCGTCCCTGCCCGTCCGTCAGGCGGCCGTCGTCCAAAATCTGGAGCAGCACGTTGAACACGTCCGGGTGGGCCTTCTCGATCTCGTCCAGCAGAACCACACTATAAGGACGGCGGCGCACGGATTCCGTTAGCTGGCCGCCCTCGTCGTAGCCGACGTAGCCGGGAGGCGCTCCGATCAGCCGGCTCACCGTGTGCTTTTCCTGGTATTCGCTCATGTCGATCCGGATCATGGCGTGCTCATCGTCGAACAGGAACTGCGCCAGCGCCCGGGCCAGTTCCGTCTTGCCGACACCCGTCGGACCCAGGAAAATCATGCTCCCGATCGGCCGGTTCGGGTCCTTCAGGCCGCTGCGGGCCCGCATGACACTCTCGGCCACCGCCGTCACCGCCTCATCCTGGCCGATCACCCGGCGATGCAGTTCGTCTTCCAGGTGAAGCAGCTTCTGCATCTCGCCTTCGAGCAGCCGCGAGACGGGCACCCCCGTCCACCGGCTCACCACCTCGGCGATATCTTCTTCGTCCACCTCTTCTTTGAGCA
>JAJYKC010000055.1 GCA_021788955.1 Acidobacteriota bacterium | reverse complement strand
TAGACGGTGGGCGTGGGGGCCAACGGCCCGAGATCGAACAATCCGCTGTGCTGCGGCGTCGAAGCCACCAGTCCAACAATCTCTGCCTGCTTCTTCCCCAACTCGAGATGCCTCCCGAGCGGATTCTGTCCCGCCAGGTACTTGCGCGCAAACGCATCGTTCACCACGGCTGCGCCCACTGCGCTGTCCCGCTCCGCGAACGTCCGCCCCGACATCAACCGCATCCGCAGCGCCTCGAAGTATCCCGGCGAAACGAAAATCATGTCCGTGGGAGCCTCACCAGGCCTCGGCCCGTCGCTAATCCGCACGCTGTCGTTCAACGGACGTTGATACGGCAGCGACAGCCCCACCCCCGCCGCTTCCACTCCCGGCAGCGCGCGGATCCGGTCGAGGCTTTTCCGCATCAGGCCATCCACGCTCGCCGCCGTCCGGTACCGGGCGTCTTCAAGCGATAGCTGCGCCGTCAGCACATGGCTCGCATCGAACCCCGGGTCCAACCCCTGCAGATATGCAAGAGTCTGGACCAGCAGCCCCGCCGTCGCCACCAGTGCCATCCCCAGCGCAATCTCCCCGCCGACCAGCACCTGCCGCAGCCGCCTCTGCCGCCGCCCCGGCGTCCCGCGCCCGCCTTCGAGCAGCACCGCCCTTATATCCAGCCGCGTCGTTTCCAGCGCCGGCGCCAGCCCAAACACCACGCTCGCCGCCAGCGTCACCCCCAGCGTCACCAACAGCACCCGCGCATCGAGCTGCACCGGATGCCACAGGTCAAACCCCTCCATCCCCAGCAGCTTCAACCCCTCGAGCGCGACCCGTGCCACCACCAGCCCCACTGCTCCCCCGGCCAGCGCCAGCAATACGCTCTCAGCCAGAAGCTGACCAACAATTCTCGCCCGCGCCGCTCCCAGCGCCATCCGCGTCGCAATCTCCCGCCGCCGCGCCGCCGCCTGCGCCAGCAGGAGCCCCGCAATGTTCACGCACCCGATCAGCAGCACCGCCCCTACCGCCGCCCACAACGGAACCAGCGACGCCCGCACCCGGCTCGCCAGCGCCTTCTGCATCGAATCCAGCCGCATGCTCATCCGAAATCCCGGCCGCATCCCCTGAAAATGAGCGATCTCCTCGGCCAGCACCGGCTGCTCCAGAGCCGCCACCTCCGTCGAAGCTTCGCTCCACTTCACGCCCGGCTTCAGCCGCGCGATCACCCCATAATTCGTCCCCCCGCCTTCCCCGGTTGCCGAAGGCCGCAGCGGCGTCCACAAATCCACCCTTTCATCGCTCACGAAACTCTCGGGCATCACGCCCACCACAGTGAACGGCTCGCCGCGCAGCTCAATCGTCCGCCCGGCAATCCCCCGGTCACCCCCGAAATCCCGCTGCCAGAGGTGGTAGCTCAGTACCGCCACCTGCGGTCCGCCCGGCGTATCCTCCGTCGCGTCGAACTCCCGCCCCACCTCCGGCGCCATCCCCAGCACCCGGAAATAACCCGCCGAAACCCGCCCCTGCTGCACGTACTCCACCCGCCCGCCGGCCTTCAGGTTCACCCCCGACCCGCCGCCATACGCCGCCGCTTCGATCCGCCTCGCCCCGCGGTGCACCGCCTCCCACTCCGTCCCATCGACATTGAACTGCACCGTCTCCCCGCGCGCCGACCGCACAACGCGAGCCAGCGACGCAAGCCGCTCCGGCTCGGGGTAGGGAAGTGGCTTCAGCATCACCGCGTCAATCACGCTATAAATCGCCGTGTTCGCCCCAATGCACAGCGCCAGCGTCGCCACAATCGCCGCGCTCAACCCCGGCGTCCGCCCGATCTGCCGCACCGCCGCCCGCAAACCACGCCACAGGCCCATCACAGGAAGAACTACGAATCCAGGACGTCGAAAGTTTCCGGACAGTGCGCTTCCGGCGTGTCGAAAAACCCCCGATGCTATTCTCGGAGCAGACCCATGGCCTTCCCCACCCACCGCCTGCGCCGCATGCGCGCGTCCGAATCCCTGCGCAGTCTCCGCCGCGAAACCCGCCTCGACCCCGCCCAGTTCATCCTTCCCCTCTTCGTCGTCCCCGGCGAAGGCGTCCGCAAGGAAATCGGCGCCATGCCCGGCAACTATCAGCTATCCATCGATGAACTGGTAAAGGACTGCGGCGAACTCGTCCGCCTCGGCATCGGCGGCGTTATCCTCTTCGGAATCCCCGCCGAAAAAGACGAACTCGCCTCCGGCGCCTACGACGACCAGGGCATCGTCCAGCAGGCCGTCCGCGCCCTCAAGCGCGAGCACCCCAAACTGCTCGTCATGACCGACGTCTGCAATTGTGAATACACCAGCCACGGCCACTGCGGCTTAATCGTCAACGGCGACGTCGCCAACGACCCCACTCTCGAATGGCTCGCCAAAACCGCCGTCTCCCACGCCCGCGCCGGCGCCGACATCGTCGCCCCCTCCGACATGATGGATGGCCGCGTCGCCGCCATCCGAGCCGCCCTCGACTCCTCCGGCTTCCCCATGACGCCGATCCTGTCCTACGCCGCCAAGTACGCCACCGTTTTCTACGGACCCTTTCGCGAAGCCGCCGAATCCGCCCCCCAGTTCGGCGACCGCCGTTCCTACCAGATGGACCCGGCCAACTCCCGCGAAGCCATGCTCGAAATCGAACTCGATCTCGAAGAAGGCGCCGACATGGTCATGGTCAAACCCGCCATGCCGTGCCTCGACATCATCCGCATGACTCGAGACCGCTTCGATGTCCCCGTTGGCGCCTACCAGGTCAGCGGCGAATTCAGCATGATCCAGGCCGCCGCCCGCAACGGCTGGCTCGACGGCCCCCGCGCCATGATGGAATCCCTCACCGCCATCCGCCGCGCCGGCGCAGACTTCGTCCTCACCTACTTCGCCGTACCCGCCGCCAAACTTCTCTAGCGCCCAGCCCGACAACGAGGCTAAGCGGTCTTCCAGTTATACGGCCCGGGCACCAGCGCCCATCCCCCCTGCGATTTCCCTTTCCACTCGTACCACTGAGGGTTGCGGCGGTTCAGTTCCAGAATCTCGTGCGACACCTTCACCTCTAACTGCCCTTTCAAGCTCCCATCGATGTGGCTGTTATAGGTTTCAAAGTGCCGGCTGTTTTCCAGATTAAATTCCAGATAATGGCTCAAGTCGCCGCGAATATCGAACATCTGCTTCACCCTCGCCGGTGGTTCCTGCGCAATGGCGTCGGCATAGCGCGCCGGGATACAGAAAATGCAACCCTGGTCGGAAGTGCGGGTGAGCCGCAGTTTGCTGGACGACACAATCGCGGCGAACGCGGTCGTAAAGTGCAGCACCCGGTCCCCGCCGATCTGTTGATCAATCGGCACCGGCGTCGCCGCGTGCGCCATCGCGACCTCGCCGTTGTGATTCGCGGCCCGTTTCAGCGCCCGCTTCTGAAACTTCGCTTTCACGGTCTGCCCGTGTATCTCCAACGCCGTCACCATCGCCCCCAGCGCGGCTCGCCTCGCGGCCCCATTCCCGCCCGCGGCCGCCAGCGCCATAGCGCACTGGTCCCGCGCTTGCTCCGCCACAAGAAAATCTTTATCCGCCTTCAGATCGTTGATATAGCCGTCTTGATTCTCACTAAGGAGATAGGCGTCGAAGGCCTGGAAGACTTCTTCGGCGTCGGTAAACGTAGTGCCATAGCTTTTCAGAAATGCTACGAATGTCACGAAAGAAGAACCTCATTTCTGCCCGGTGGCACGGTTAAGTGTACACCCAACGGTCCCTTTTTCGGACTCATAAATCGCGATTTGCCGTGCCGCGGCGGCTATTTCTGTGCACGGCGGTCGAGTTATCGCGGCGGAAGAGTAACCCGGCTAACTTAAAGCCGCCACTTCATACCCACGAACCTCCGGTACCGTAAACTCCACAGCCTCCCCGTGCTGCTCAACACTCACATCCGCCCCCGTCCGCAATAACCGGGCCTGGCTCACTTTTGACCCTCCCGGCAGCGTAACCCGAACTCTCTGTGCCCCCGTCGCGTAATTCTGCGTGAACCACCCGCGCATCGCGTCCGGATTCGTGTAATTCAGGAAATGAATCGCGTACCCGGCCTCCGTCTTCCACGCGAACAACTCCACGAGCCCGTCCCCCGCCACTTCCACTGGCTGATGCGGAACCATCCACCGGATCGAATTCTCGAGCAGCCGGGAAAGATCCGGATTCTGCGAACGCCAGTACGACCGGCACACGTCGCCCGGCAAAAACACCAGCCGGCTCTTCCCTTGCTCCCGAACCACCGCCGCCGGTTGCGTTGTCCGCGCCGTCCGTGGATACACCATCTCGGGAGGAAATGCCGGATACGGCGGAATCATCGTCGCCGGCGCCCCTTGCACCGCCTTCAGCGGCCGGTAATGCTCTGCGAAAGGCAGAATCGCCGTCCGCGAAAACCCGTCCAGGATCGGATGACGCCGCTCGATCCGCGCATAAGCCGCGTTCCCGTTCGGAGGAACCACGCCTCCGTCCGGTGTGATGCCGAACAGATCCGCCAGCCCCGGCGTCGCCCGCGCGAACCCCTTCTCATCGTAGAAACTCGTCTCAAACGTGGCCAGAATCGATCCGCCCCGCGCCGTGAACGAGCGTAACTGGTCGCACTGTAAGTTACTCAGCAGCGCGCAATTCGGCAGCACGAGCCCGTCGTACTTACTAAGTGACGCCGCATCGAGCGAATCCTCATGCACGAAATCGAACAGGAACCGCCCTCCGAGCAGCGCCTGGTACATCCCCTGTAAGTACTCCGTCGCATCGCCCCCGCCCGGCGCCTGATAATACGCGTTCACGCGCTGGCTGAACACCACCGCGAGGTTCGCCATCGGCGCCCGGTTCACGAAATGCCGCTCATTCGCCGCCAGCCACGTGAAGAATTCCCGCCCCGTCTCCCGCCACCGGTTGTCCTCCGGCTTCCCTCCGAGCCAGTGAAACCACGGCGTCATCCCCGAAGCCGCCGTCTGCGCCAGCCACATCGTCATCTCATCCGGCGCCTTGCTCGCGTGCCGCCACAGCGGCTGCGTGTTCGCATACGCTCCGGTCACGTTGGTCGCCGTCCGTCCCAGCATCACGCTGCGCGCCACACGCCCCTGCTGCGCGCAATCCCAAACCGGAGTCACCCCGCTCCGCCCCTGATGATCCGCGTTGAACCAATGCGCCGCTCCCGCGATCTGCTTCAGGTCCAGCACCGCGCGGATCCCCCCGCCCAGGTTCCCTACATACACATTCGTCGGGCTTTTCTCCCGCGCAATCGAGTTCCACAAATTCCAGATCTCGAGCACCCGCTCCCGGTGCCGCTCCAGAAACTCCGGCGTCCCCGGCTCGGGCGCGCCCTGGCACGCCTCGCAGTGGCACGGCCCCGGACGATTCACCCCCGGCCACCCGTTCGTAAAGAACCCGTCGAAGTCATACAGCGAGTTCATCTCCCGGTAAATCGCCGGCATCTGCCCCGTGAAGTACGGCGAGTACATACACGTCTTGAACAGCCACGGCGACTGCGGATGTGTCACCGGGCTCCCGTCGGCCAGCCGCTCGATCCACTCCGGGTGCGCCTTTGCCGCGTCCTCGTACACATAGTTACAGTCCATCCGCGCCACCAGCCGGATGTTACGCAGTTTACAAGCCTTCGCAAAATCCCCGAATAAGTCGCGCGATCCAAGATACTGGCTCCGGTGATGATACGGCACCTTCGTCGGATAGAAAGCCAGGATGCCGCCGCCGTTTATCAGCAGCGTGTCCACTTTCAAACTCGTCCAGTAATCCATCCACGAGGCGACGTTGTAGTCGGCTAAGTCATGCTCGTTGAAGTTAGTCTGCCCGCACCGCCGCATCGTCGCATACCACGCCGCGTCACCCGCCGCGCCCACAGGCGCCGCCATCGCCGCCCCGCCCAGCAGCGCCATCGCCGCCCGCCGCGTCATGCCGTCGGAATTGTCTGGAGGATTCATAAAACCTCGGACACGATTCTATCCGCTACGGCCCCCGCCGGCGCCGATCGCCTCTTCCAGCCACCCAAACACCGCCGCCTGCACCCCCGCCTCGTCCCCAAACCCTTCGAACCACTTTGCCCCAGGCTCCCGCCGGAACCACGTCACCTGCCGCTTCGCGTACTGCCGCGTCGCCACCTGCGCCGCCTCCAGCGCTTCCTCTTCCGTCGACTCGCCCCGGATCACTTCCAGGGCCTGTCGGTACCCCAGACTCTCAAACGGCTTCGCGCTCGCCGGGTACCCCATCGCCAGAATCTGCCGCGTCTCCTCCACTAACCCTCGGGCGAACATCTCCTGCAACCTTGCATCCAGCCGCTCCCGCAGCGCAGCCCGCTCCGGATTGAGCACCACCCGCAATACCCGGAAACCCTCGACCGGTTCCCGCCCCGCCGCCCACTGCTGGCTCAAAGGCCGGCGCGCCAGCAAACACGCCTCCACCGCGCGCACCGTCTTCTGCACATCCCGAGGATGAATCCGCTCCGCCGCCGCCCGATCCAACCTCCGCAAAATCCGATGTAGCGACCCCGCGCGCCGCGCCTCCCGCTCCACCAGCCGCCGCCGCAGCGCCTCGTCTCGCGCCGGAGCCTCCGCCAACCCCTCGAGGAACGCCCGCAGATAAAACCCCGTCCCTCCGGCCACAATCGGAACCCGCCCCCGGCCGCTCACCTCCGCCGCCGCCCGACGCGCCGCCCGCGCGTAATCCCCCGCCGTAAACACCTCATCCGGTTCGGCAATGTCGATCAAATGGTGCGGAACGCCCCGCCGCTCGTCCGCCGGAATCTTCGCGCTCCCGATGTCGAAATGCCGGTACACCTGCACCGAGTCGCAGTTCAGCACCTCCCCGCCGTACCGCAGCGCCGCCTCCAGCGCCAGGCTGGATTTCCCCGATCCCGTCGGACCGGCAATGACAATTAAAGGCCGATTCCCGCCTGGTTGCAACGTCTTGGAAGCTCTCCGTTCCGACCGATAGTAACGCGATGCCGAGCGCCCGCGTCGACATCTCAAGGGTGAGGGCTGCACGTGCAAACGGGGCGCTATACTAGGGTTGCATTACTGTTTTTCCCGGCTCATAACCGGCCGGAGAAAATGAAAGAGAGCCGTTTCATGAGAGTGTCTCGTCTGGCGGTCGCCTTCCTCGCGCTCGCCGCGGTCCCGTTGTTCGCCCAATCCACCGAACCCACCGGCAAAGCCGGCGCCTACTATCACTACTCGCTCGGCCACCTTTACGCCGAGCTCTCCGGCGCCTACGGCAGCCGCGGCGACTACTTCGACCGCGCCGTCGACAACTACTGGAAAGCGATGCACGACGACCCCTCCGCGGGCTTCATCGCCGAGGAACTCTCCGACTTCTACATCCAGTCCGGCCGCCTCCGCGACGGCGTCAACCAGGCCCAGGACTTCCTTAAAAAGGACCCCAACAACATCGACGCCCGCCGCGTCCTCGCCCGCATCTACCTCCGCCTTATCGGCGATCGCGAGCACAACGAAATCGACGAGACCATGGTCAGCAAGGCGCTCGAGCAATTGCAGAAGATCGCCGCCGCCGACCCCACCGACCTCGACACCTGGGTCATGATCGGCCAACTCCAGCGCGCCAGCGGCAAGTCGCCCGAAGCCATGGCCGCCTACGACAAGGCGCTCGCCCTCGACCCCTCGAACCAGGACGCGCTCACCGGCAAGGCCCTCCTCTACGCCGACATGGGCGAAAACGATAAGGCCGCCGACCTGCTCAAGAAAGTCGCCGACAAGGACCCCTCCGTCCGCACCCTATCCGCCCTCGCCGACACCTACGAGCGCATGAAGCAGTACGCCCTCGCCGCCCAAACCCTTCGCCGCGCCGTCGACGCCAGCCCCGATCCCAACCCCGATCTCAAGCGCGCCCTCGCCCAGGACCTGATGCTCAGCGACAACCTCGACCCGGCGCTCAAAATCTACCAGGGCCTCGTCAACGACGATCCGCAGGACGTCCAGTCCTGGCTCCGCATCAGCCAGATCTACCGCCAGCAGAAAGACTTCAAACAGGCCCGCGCCGCCGCCGACAAAGCCTCCGGAATCGATCCGTCCAACCTCGAAGTCCGTTACAACAACGTCAACCTCCTCGAGGCCGAAGGCAAACTCCCCGAAGCCATCTCCACCCTCAAGGACATCCTCTCCAACACCCAGAAGAAGGATTACAGCCCCTCCGAACGCGCCAACCGAGCCATCCTCCTCGAACACCTCGGCTTCCTCTACCGCTCCAACGAACAGTACGACCAGGCCGTCGACGCCTTCCGCCAGATCGGCCAGCTCGATACGTCCTCGGCCCCACGCTCCGAAGCCCAGATCATCGATACCCTCCGCGCCGGCCGCCAGTATTCCAAAGCGCTCGAGGAAGCCAACGCCGCCGTCAAGCAGTTCCCCGATAACCAGATGCTCGCCGAGATGCACGCCTCCGCCCTCGCCGACGCCGGCCATAACAGCGAAGCCATCGCCGAAACGAAAAAGCTCCTCGGCAAGGGCAAGGACTCCGAAATCTACATCAACCTCGCCCAGCTCTACGACAAGGCCCGCCAGTTCGAAAACGAAAAGGAAGCCCTCGACAAAGCCGAAGCCGCCGCCAAGAACCGCGACGACCGCATCAACGTCCACTTCATGCGCGGCGCCATGCTCGAAAAACTCAAGAAATACGACGCCGCCGAAGCCGAATTCCGCAAGGTGCTCGAACTCGACCCCGATAACGCCTCGGCCCTCAACTACATCGGCTACATGCTCGCCGACCGCGACGTCCGCCTCGCCGAAGCCAAGGACTTCATCCAAAAAGCCCTCGACCGCGACCCCAACAACGGCGCCTACCTCGACAGCCTCGGCTGGGTCTATTTCAAGCTGAACAAGCTCTCCGACGCCGAAACCCAGCTCCGCCTGGCTCTTGAGCACATGTCCACCGACCCCACCGTCCACGACCATTTGGGCG
>JAJYKC010000054.1 GCA_021788955.1 Acidobacteriota bacterium | reverse complement strand
TGCAGTTGCGCGACTGGTTGTGGAATGGGTGTGCTTTCACGATTCATTATCAGCCGCACCTCGGCGACTGAATGACCTTAACAGGGCGGGATGGCTGCCGTCACGCAGGCTTGCCGAAAGGACACGAAAGAAGTGGGTGGCGCGGTCCCCGCCCATACTGGGAAGCATTTGTCGGAAGTTGACGGAAATTGGCCTCCGCTTGTCCTCATACCGCCTTAACAGGCGCTCCAGTTTCGCTCCGGTATTGACTATGGAACCCACAATATCGCCCGACCGACGCGGTCAACCCAGCCTGAGCGCGCCCTTCTTCGCCAACCAGTGCGCCAGCGCCGTGTTCACCAGGATGTTCATTGAACTGTCGCGTTCATCCGCGATCTTCTTCAGCTTCTTGTGCAACACCCGCGGCATCGTTATGGTCGTATCCCGTACCATGCGCTCCTCCGCACTCACCAGGGCGGCGCGCGTCAGGTCCACGGCGTCGAGCGCCTCCAACGCCATGGTGGAGAGGTCTCCGCGATAGCGAATGAGGGTTCGGAGCGCGTCGTTGATGCCTTCGTTGAGGCGGATGGCGAGCTTGATCGTCTGCTCCTTGGCCTCGGCCACGGCCTTCTTTTGAGCCTTCTTGGCGGCGGAACTGGTTTCAAGCCGAACAATAGGTTTCGAGGTGTCGGTCATATCCGTATGCCTGGGCAAACAAAGGTCGTACAGGCATTACGGTACCACCTTTGTCGGGCACACGGAACGGAATTGGAGAAGGCTCGACGGCCGCCGCTACCCGGTCGCCGCCCGGTAAGGCGACTCGAAGAGGATATCCCGGTTCACGCGCACGTTGAACCGGTAGCCGACAGGCACCTTGATTGTGGGCTGGATATTCAGGTTCCGACGGGTCACGTCCGCTCCCAGTTGGGAAATCTCACCGCCGACGGCGCTGCCGGCGGTCTCGGCCGGCGAGGGATAACCGAGAACACTGCCCCGCCGTGTCTGCGAGAGCTGGAAAGAGGCGCTGAAGATGCTCGTGAGCAGGCCGAACCCCAGCAGCCGCTTGTAGTGGTTGTCCACATCATGGCGGAGGCCCGAAAGCCCGCCGGCGTCCTGCCCCGCCATGCCCCCCAAATTGATCGAGGATCCGTCCGGAAAGATGAGGCGGTTCCAGACAACCTGAATGCCGTTCTGGCCATAGGCCACGCGGGAATCGTAGGCTCCAACCAGGCGCGCCCCCTGCGGGATCAACAGGTACTCGCCGGTCGCTGTGTCGTAGACGTTTTCGCGAACCAACGCCTTGATCTCGCCGGGCAGGTCGGAATTCAGCGCCTGTTCGAGAATAGCGGGAATGTCCCACCCGGCTTTGATTTCATACGGGCCGACCGGCTTGGTTCGTGTGGAGTTCAGGTAGTTGTCGTTGGACGCAGCCCTTGCTCGTGCCAGGAAGCGTTCTTTGGCATCCTGCATGTTTTGCGCTTGGTACTCTTCGGTGGAGCCCGCGGGCTGACCGCCGAGAGTGATCGCCGGGAGAACACCGTTCGAAGTTACGGTCGGCGCCGTACCCATTACTGGTGCGCTTTGCAGTGACCTGAGCAGGGTCGCAAGTTGGGACCCGCCTACGTCCGAGCCGGATGGGCTTGGACTCGCCAACCGGCCGAAAGCAGCCCCGGTCGTCGATTGAGGGCTTGTCGGCGAACCCAATGCCTGCATTTCCTGCTCGTAAGCTACGGCGAGTTGCTTTTCTTCCGGCGTCGGCTCGCGATATTGCGGTGCGCTTGTCGGAGGCGGATACGCGCCAGGCGAATACATCCTCTGGCCATTGAGGTCGCCTACAGGACGCCCCGATGCCTGTCCGGGCGGTCGGAGTTCATCCGGTTGACCCGGAGAACGATCCGCACTTCCGCCGGTTATGACCGCTCGGTTGGGTATCTGAGCCGCAATCACTTTTCCCGCGTCCGTAGCCGCGGTCAGCCCTTTGGAATCGTCCGCGCGAAAGCCCGTCTCAAGAGAGCGGCCACTCCGGGTGACGATTCCGTACCCAACCGATGCGACCACGGTGAACACGATTGCGAGCGCCAGAATACCGGCGCGCTTGCTCAACCGAACGGGCGATGGCGGCTGGGGATTCAGGTCCAACCCAGACGGGGATTCGATTTCCTTCACGCCTTGCTTTGCGGGCTTCATTGCGCTTTGCCCCCCAGGGCTTTTGTATACGGATCGCCCTTCGACGAGACCTTCCCTCGGTAGGTGCCCCGGATGATCTCCGCCCGTCGTGCATTCTTGCCCACACCAAGAATCAGCGCCCCGCGCTCGAATAACCGGTCCACGATATACATGTCACCCTTGACGCGATAGTTCACCATCTCCGGGCCGTCCAAACCGAGTACGACCAAGACCGGTGCCTCCCGGTGGGCGGCGTTCGGGGTCATCTGAATGAGGGTCTTCTTCCCGTCATCTACGACGCGGACCGGCCTCATGTTTTCGTCGCCACCCTGTATCCGGTAGTCGAAGTAGAGGCGGTCCAATGAGTCGATTGGCGCGATCTTGGCTTCCGCTTCCTCCTTTCGGCGCTGCTCTTGTTGCGCGAGCTGGACCTTCCACTTCGCTGCTTCATTCTCCGGGTATGCAAACGCGATCCGCGCCAGGTAGTCGTCCGGTTTCGAAATGAGGCGCAGGTAATACGCTCGCCGGTCCGTGGTGACTAGGAGGTTGGTATCCAGGCCGGCCTGTTTGGGCTTGACGACGATCATTGGCGTGGTGAAATCGCCGCTCCCAGTCGTCGCCGGTGAAATGATCCAGCGCACCGAGTCTCCGATCTGGGGTTCACCGGCGAGCTTTTCCCCCTTTTCGAGTTCAATAACGCAGACTCGCAGCGGCGCACAAACAAGCGTGGGTAGTCCTGCACCGTAGGTGTAGAGCACGCGTCCGTCTTTGCCCGGCGCAGGCGTCTGGTTTTCCGTCATCCACGCCTGGCCGACGGTGAGCGCTTCTTTTGCCGCCGCAGGCAGAGGAATGTCCTTCGCGGGTTTGAAGTCCTTCGGAACCTCCAATACCGGGCTCCCGGGAGGGAGCGCAGGAACCGCGCCGCGCGGTACGGGAGAAGGGGACGGGCTGTCTGACTCCAGCGTGTTGATGAGCCGGTCAAACGGATACTTCTCGGGCGATGGGACGCCTTCGGGAGCGACCGGACGTGCCGGTGGCGTTCTCTGTAGCCGCGCTGGCGGCCCCTTTGTGGGCGAATCGTTCGGCCGTTGCTGCGCCGAGATGGCGCTCGCGCTGGCGAACAGCAGCAATATCGCTATCGTGTGCTTCATTTCAGACCTCGTCGCTAAAGAACCTTCGACCAACTCACGTTCGTCACGTAGATACCCAGCGGGTTGATCCGGATCAGCCTCTCGTCGGTTGGCGGGCTCACCGCAATCGTGAAGGCGCCCTTCCAGCGGTCCTCAGACTCCACCTGCCCGGAGAGGCCGCGGGTGGTCTCCGTCCATTCGACCTGGTACGTCTTGTCGCTGGCGGCGAATACCGTCTTCACATCGACATCGACCGTCTTCGTCTGCGCACGCTGGTAGGGCGGGTCACTGCGGTAGAACTCTCCGATCTCGACCTGGGCGGGGCTGCCACTCGCAATCATGGAGTAAACGCGGTCAATCGCTTTCCGCTGCGCAACACCGTCCGTCGTGACCGTGCGAAGGTCGCTCACCCATTGAAAGAGGGCGGCTCGTTTCAATCGGTCGTCCGCCCGACTTGCCTGGTCCGCCGGTCCGGCCGCGAGGACCCGTCCGAGGCTGTCGATGGCGACGACGTACGGGACGACCTTCGCCTTCATCGAGAGGGCGATCAGTCCGCAGGTTGATACGAGTGCGACCGCCAGCGCCAGGATTGTAGCGATCCGCCAGTTTCTGGCCCGGGTGATGAGGCTGCCGTATCGCTCGTCCCATTCGCGGCGTGCTGCCAAATACGGACTGGAATCAGGGGGACGGTGCTCCTGCGAAGTGTCATTCGAATCGGCACTGATTTGCGGGGGTGTGAGGTTCATTCTTCACTTCCTGTGTTGAGCGGTGGCGGTGCTGCCGGCGGCGCGTGGTCAGGCGGAATTGCCCACTGGGCGGCCCGCACCATCGCGGTCGTCGTGAACATGCCCCGCGTGATTCTTCTGGTTCTTTGGCTGACTCGGCCAGTGGGCCCCGATCCCGCTGGTGGCGGCGGAGGATCTCCGGCACCGCTCGCCAAGGATCCTGCAGCGCTACTCCCGGCGCGGGAGGTCGGAGCCCCGCCCGACTGGGCCGGTTCGCCGGCTGTGGCTTGTCCAGGGCTCGACGACCGTTCCGGCGCGCTAACCTGTGGCGAGCTGGTCCCCCCGTCGGACGCGGACGTTGCAGACGCTGGCGGACCCACCTGGCCGTTCCCGTTGCCACCTGTCGAGGCGATAGGCGCGCTCCCGCCTCCCGCATTGGGTTTGGGTGCCGGCCCACCGCCCGCTGGGCTTGGCGAGCCGGTGCTACCGAATCCGCCCGCGCCGCCTGATCCACCGCTACCGGCCGCTCCACCCGCGCCCATGCCGGCAGCCTGGCTGACACTCATCGCGCCGCCTTTCGCGGCCAGGACCTTCGCGCCCAACGCTACTCCACCCGCTACCGCCGTCCCCGCCAATAATGCACCCTGCGCCAGGCCGCCCACCGTGCCCACCATGTCGCCTCCAGTGAACGCCGGTGTACCGCCGAGGACCCCCGCGGTGATCCGAACAAGTCCTTCGTATAATCATACTGAAAACAACCCTGCGCGAGCAGCGGCAATAGGATGTTGGAATCGATGAGCCAGAGGGTTTGCTTGAAAATGTCCGTTCTCAAGGCTGCACAAGCCGGGTCGCAACCGAGGAGATGATAGAGAAAGAAGTCCGAATACGCGGCACCCGCAATTCGCTGACGCTGTGACTGCACTTCCTGAATTCGCACCGCAACGTCCTCAGACACGCTCAGATGCCCATCACGGAAGACAATTGCCCCAGACTCCTGGAGACGATGCACCACGATCGAGAGCTCTTCTGCGACCTGGGGATTCTGGCGAGCGAGATCTTGGATTGCTGGGGACTGAAGGCACCCAGCCAAGTCCACTGGCGAAGCCGTCGCGACGACGTACACAATCAACGGGCCCAGGTAATGCTCAGCGTCCAGATGATGGTCCGAGGTTAAATGAAGCCGTCGATACAGATAAAGAGCCGAGGCAGCAGCGGATTCATCTGGCGCAGATGTCGGCGTGGTGACGACCGAATGCCTTGGTTCCCTCCTCGCGATGAATCTGTCAAATCCGCCCAAGACCGCATGAAGCTGGGCGTGATGACCGTCCGGATTCTCGTAGCCAACGACATGGATGTTATAACGCTCGATATACTCGCGCTCATCGGACTTTGTGCAGTCGGCCGCAAAGAAGTAGAGCGGGTGGGAAGGATCAATGGTCTCCCGAGCAACCTTCAGGACGAGTCGCAGATCGGGATCGTATAGGCTGTGGCCGACAATCACCACATCGAACATCTCAAGGAACTGCCGAAGCTTGTCTCTGAAGTACTGTCGCGCGGAACCACTCTCGAATTCGTGGTAGTCTCTGGAGGTAATTACCGCGTCGTCGGGGTTGTCGAGGTCCCCATGGAGCTTCACAACAAGGCCAGTAGTGCCGTCCCTCATCTGCTGAAAAGCGTTGACCGTGTTCCCAACTTGGCGGTAATTGACGCCCGCTCTCGCTAGTCGATCGGGCAGCTCGTTGTCCCAGTTGGTGGTCAGATAGCAGGCGAAAGGCCACCGGACTAGAAGATCGTAAAGCCTAGACTCGGCACCTGACGCATGGGGGTGCAGGTGCATCTTGAGCCGGTTGACCAGTTGCCCCTTGCCACCCAAATCGTCTTGCGCCTGTGAGAACAGTTCCGGAAATTCGCGCCTTTCGAGGTGAGCCTCATAGGATCGTTGGTCATAATCAGGGTGCACTGCGGCGATGTCACCGAGAAGCAGCTTTGCCAGCTCTCGCCACGAGGGATAACCGAGTTCCGACGACGGCCCTGAACCCACGAAGGCGAAGCACCGCTCACTATTGATCTTCTCAACCAACCTGGGGTCGATCACGTCAATTCAGTCTAGCGCTTTCGCGGACAAACCAGAACGGGCGCGTGGCATCCCTGGCATAACCGAAATGAAGGCCAAGGCAGGTTCACACATACGGCCCGAGAAACCGAGCCCCGTTAAAATGGATCAGGTGCGACGGCGCATCAGCCACCCAGACCTCCGTCTCCCAGGCGATCTCACCCAAATACCGCGTCATGACCGCCCTCGATGGGAACGCCGTCACGAAGACAAGTCCCGCCCTCGAACCTGCAAACAGCCGAACCAGCTCATCATGACGCTTCGCATCCACCGGGCCGTGACTTGTCACGGATTCAACCAGCAGCAACCACCCTCGTTCCGGGTAGTACAACACGACGTCTGGCATCTTACCGTGACCATCGAGCTCCACCCCCAGCTTCGCCAGCAGTTCCTTGTCGAAGTACCCCCACTTCTCGCCCGTGTCTCCGGCATAGATAAGAACGCCGCCCGGTACAAAGCGCGCTGCGAATTCCTCGATGATCGCCTTGATGAGTTCGCTGTGACCGCCAGGGCTGAGACGGATCGTCTCGCCGGTCGCCAGCTTAACCGGCAGTTTCTGCATCTCTCGTGCCCTCGCGTATCGCGCCGCCAGCGTCTTTCTGCCTCTCAGGTAAGCCGCGAGGTTTCTGTTCCAAGAACAATCTGAGTTATATTTGTTCTTGCCTCTCGCATACCAACCGTTCTGGCTGGCGGTCGCCGGATTCCCTGCGCGTCCGGTCAACGGTCGTGTAGTACTCCCCCACGATCGCGCCTTCAGGGTCGATTCCGTAAGCCTCGCTCGCCACGGCGCCAGGAGGCTCGATGGTAGTGAAGCTGCCTCCGCTCAACAGAAAACCGTGCTCGTGACCGCCCTTCATGTACCACCCCACGATGTCGCCTTGCGGATTGTTTCCCAAAGCAGCGGTGGAGTTGGCGCCAGGGAAGTCAATCCCGCTGAAACTACCCGCGCTTAGCAGATACCCGTGGGTCTTCCCAACGGAATCATTGTACTGCCCCACGATGTCGCCTTGAGGGTTGATCCGCCAGGCATCGGTAAGCGTGGCCCCAGGAAAATCGATCGGCGTAAACTGGCCGCCGCTCAACAGAAAACCTTGCTCGGAGCCGCCCTTTATGTACCGCCCCACGATGTCGCCCTGCGGATTGATTCCGAAAGCGGCCGTCAAGCTGGCGCCAGGGAAATCGATTGTTGTGAAAGTCGGATCTTGAGACATAGCTTTCGGGCTACTGGCTAGCAAGAAGCCAAGCCCGAGCAAGTAAATTGCCCATTGTTTTCGCATTTCTTTTCTCCTTTGCTTGAAGTGCACTTCGGGACGAGCTATCAGCCCCCCCCAAACTTCGAGGGCATCGTATAGCTCGTCCCTGAAACGACGCCCGATGCGCTATTTCCGCACGAAGCCGTGCCACACGTGGCCGCTGTCGATGTAGAATCCCACGATCGTGTCCCCCGGATTGTTCATCAAGGGGAAGGTGGTCAGCGCGCCCGGAACAGCGTCGAACGTAGTGAACTTGCCATCGACGGCGCGCAGGAAACCATGCCGCGCCCCGCTCGCGTCCCAGTAAAGCCCCGCAACTTGGCCTGCCGGGTCGTTACACTCGGGCTCGGTAGCGGCCGCGCCCGGAACGTCGAACGTAATGATCTCGCCGGCGCTGGTGCGTAGGTAGCCGTGTTCGTTGCCGCTGGCGTCATAGAAGGCTCCCGTAGTTGCTCCCGATGGGTTGATAGCCCAGGAGTAAGTGCCTTGGCCGCCAGCCGTTCCCGCTCCCGGAACGTCGAACGTGGAGAACGTGCCGTCAGGATTGCGCACGTAGCCGTGAGCCGCGCCGTTGCTGTCAAAGTACGATCCCGTGATCGCGCCGGCCTCGTTGAGGCACTGGGACCAGTAGGTCGTTGTGCCCAAGCCAGGGCCGCTAGCCGCAACCGGGACATCGAACTCGGTGATGGCGGCGTCACGAGTGCGCACGAAGCCATGCTGCATATTGTTCGCGTCAATGTAGTAACCCGCAATCGTCCCCTGCACGTTCATGTTCGCGGCATTGGTCCCCTGGTGCGCGGCCGTGCCCGCGTTCGGAGCGTCAATTGCGGTGAACGCGCCGTCAGGAGTGCGTAGGTAGCCGTGTTTCACGATCCCGCTGTCAACGTAAAACCCCGCGACCGCTCCCACCGCGTCGATGGCAATCGCATAGGTGCCCGGATTCCACATCGAAAGGGGGAAGGGCGGGAACTTGCCGACGGCGCCCGCGCCCGGAGCGTCGAACTCGGTGATCGTGCCATCCTTCGCGCGCACGTAGCTGTGGAACGCATTGTAAGTAGAGTCTGCGTAGAACCCCGCGATCACCCCCGACGTGTTGATGACGTTGGCCCGTGTACCGTAGGAACTGGTCTTGCCCGCGTTCGGAGCGTCAATTGTGGTGATTGTGGGTTGATGTTGCGCAATCGCGGGGACGCCCAACGCCAGCATACAGATGGCCGGGAAAAACTTCCCCCAGGCCATGCCGTCTCGCATCTTCATATTGCTCCTTTCCGGGAGGCCGCCAGCCACCGAAGCACCCGGATTATTTCTGTGTGCTGCCTCCAGCCTGGAGGATGGGGTTAGCGCCGCCATTCCTGGAAGGCTGTGGTGCTCATCGTGGCCTCCCTCATAGGGCTAATCGAAAAATCGGGCCAGGAAGGATAAATGATTCGAGATTTTATAGATTACTGCATAACTAATGCAATAATCAGCGCAACAGAGGGGGAAGTTCCGATTGCTTGATGCAACCGCGGAGTTTCGCAGGTGATCGGCGGATGCTTTCGATGGAATGGATGAGGTCGTCCATCAACTCCTCCAGATTGTGAGG
>JAJYKC010000053.1 GCA_021788955.1 Acidobacteriota bacterium | reverse complement strand
TCGAAGAACCCGACATGAAGAGCGTCACCCTGGGCGCTTTGAACGGCCTGCTCGAAGCCATCGACCCCTTCGCCAGTTATCTCAACGCCGATCAGTACAAGGATTATCTGAAGTATAAGGACGCCAAGCGCGCCGACGTAGGCCTGATCCTCTCCAAGAAGTTCGGGTTCGTGGGCGTGGTCGGCACCGTGCCGAATTCGCCCGCCGCCAAAGCCGGTCTCGGGACGCTGGACATGGTTGAGAGCATCAAGGGTATCGCCACGCGCGATATGCCCCTGGCCTACGCCAACCTGCTCTTGCAGGGTGAGCCCGGTACCACCGTCGAGCTGAGCGTGGTCACCCAGCGCCACCCCGAGCCGGCGACTGTGAACCTCACGCGCGCCAACCTGACGCTGCCGCCGGTCACCTCCAGGATGCTGGACGGCCAGGTCGGTTATATCGACATCAACGGCCTCTCGCCCGACCACGTCAAGCAAGTGGCCGAAGCTGTTGAGAAGCTGCAAAAAGACGGCGCGCACAAGCTCATGGTGGACGTTCGCAACTGCTCGGTGGGCTCGCCCGCCGACGGTATCGCCCTTGCCAATCTCTTTCTGAGCCACGGCCGCATCGCCTATCTCGAAGGTCAGCGCGTGCCGCGCCAGAATTTCGACGCCGATCCATCCAAGGCCATCACCACGCTGCCCGTGGCCGTCCTGACCAACCACGGCACCGCCGACGGCTCTGAGATCTTCGCCGCCGCCCTTCAGGACAACAAGCGCGCCCAACTCGTGGGCGACCGCACCTACGGCGATGCCTCCATGCGCCGCGCCATCACTATGGAAGACGGCGGCGCTATCATTCTCTCGGTGGCCAAGTACTACTCGCCGGATGGCAAGTCCATCCAGGATAACCTGGTCGTTCCCGGCACCCTGGTGGCCGATGCCGAGCCGCAGGTCGACGTGGACGAAAACGGCGAGCCGCTCCCCGAGGCCCAACAGCAGCAGGCCCCGCAGAAGAAGCTCGAAGACGACCCGGTGGTAAAGAAAGCCCTGGAAGTCCTGGCGAAGGCGTAGTACCCCATTCCGTGCCTCGGTGATCCTGAAAATCGTTCAGGCCGGCCACCCCACCCTGCGTAAACCTACGCGCGAACTGAGCCGCGCCGAAATCCGCAGCGCCGCGGTCCAGCAACTGATCGAGCTGATGCGCGAGACCATGCGCGATGCGCCGGGGGTCGGCCTCGCCGCTCCGCAAATCGGCCTTGCCTTGCAATTGGCGGTGATCGAAGACCGCGAGGAGAGCCAGGCCGGGATTCCGCCCGAGCGCCTCGTCGAGCGTCGCCGCAAGCCCGTCCCCTTTCACGTGATCATCAACCCGCGCATCGAGATCGCCGGTGACGAAGCGGAATTCTTCGAAGGCTGCCTGAGCGTCGCCGGTTTCGGCGCCTTGGTGCCGCGCGCCCTGGAAGCTCGAGTCGATTGCCTCGACCATCGCGGCGAGCCGCACTCGTTTGCCGCCGAAGGCTGGCACGCGCGCATCGTCCAGCACGAGGCCGATCATCTCCGCGGCACACTGTACACCGACCGGATGCGCCCGCGGACCTTCATGACCATCGAAAACCTGAACCGCTACTGGAACGATCTGCCACTCGAAGAGGTGCTGGCGCGGCTCGGCAGCGCCGGGAGCTACAATCGCTGATTCGGGTGTTAGCCTGATGAAGACCTAACCACTCCTGGAGGAGATCGACGGAGGCTCTTATGGTTCGAGCAGGCCGATGTATTCTTCTAATTGTTCTGCTGTTCGCCGGTTTTACTGCTGCAAGAGCCGCGCAGCCGGCGGTTTCGTCCGTTCCGGCCGCTGCCGGCCAACCTGCGGCCGGCCATGCATTCGACATCAAGGCAGCCGTGGATGCTTACCTCGCGAAGATGCCGCCCGCACGGCGCGCCCGCTCCAACGCGTACTTCGAGGGCGGCTACTGGCTGCTGCTGTGGGACTTTCTCTGTACCGCAATTGTGATGTGGTTGCTGCTACGCTTCCGATGGTCGGCGCGAATGCGCGATCTTGCCGTGCGCCTCACGCGCTTCCGCCCGCTGCAAACCGCCTTGTACTGGATTCAGTTTCTCATCGTTGTTTCCGTGGTCACCTTCCCCCTCGACCTCTACGAAAGTTACTTCCGCGAGCACCAGTACAACCTTCTGAATCAGACCTTCGGCCCGTGGATGCGCGATCAAATGGTCGGGCTGATGGTGGGCACGGTGCTGGGCGCCATCCTTATGGTGCCGTTGTTCGGGCCCGTGCGGCGTCTTGGGAAGAACTGGTGGGTGTGGGGAGCGACTCTGATGGTCGCTTTTTCCGCGTTTGTAGGCCTGATATTTCCTGTCTACATCGCCCCGCTATTCAACAAGTACACTATCTTACGGGATGCGCGCATCAAAGACCCGATTCTCAGCCTGGCGCGAGCCAACGGAATTCCCGCCACGGATGTTTACCAGTTCGATGCGTCACGCCAGTCCAATCGGGTGAGCGCCAACGTCAGTGGGTTCGCGGGGAGCATGCGAATTTCGTTGAATGACAACTTACTGAAGCGCTGCACGCTGCCCGAAATCGAGACGACCATGGGGCATGAGATGGGCCACTACGTACTCAATCACGTCTACAAGGGATTGGTTATGGATGGAATTTTGACCGTGATCGGGCTCGCCTTTATGAACTGGGGGATCAACTTCAGCCTGGCGCGTTGGGGTGAAAAGTGGGGCATCCGGGGAATCGGCGACGTGGCCGTGCTGCCTTTGGCCGTGATCCTGTTTTCGCTCTACTTCTTTGTCATGACGCCTGTAACCAATACCATCACGCGCACCATGGAATACGAGGCCGACATGTACGGGCTGAACACGGCCCAACAACCCGACGCCGAGGCGAATGTGGATATGCTGTTGGGGGAATATCGCAAGCTGGATCCCGGCCCCGTCGAGGAGTTCATCTTCTTCGATCATCCGAGCGGCCGCACCCGCATCACGGCTGCCATGCGCTGGAAGGCCGAGCATTTGCAAACGTCGTCTGCCGCCGAGATGGCGAGACCTCTTTTCACCGCGCAGTGACTCTCGACGCGGCCCTACCGGCTCGCCCCCACCTGCGCCAACCGTCCGGCGTGAGGAGCCCGATATTCGACCCCCGCTGCAGCGAAGATCTTTTTCACCAGGTCGGCCAGGTTCAGAAGATTCTGCAAGCGCTCCTCGAAGAACGTGTTGACGTAAACCGCCACGTCCTTATGCTACGCCCATCTGCCCCTTCACCGCCTTGGCCGCTTCGCCCACCGCCACGTCCACGGTCGCCCGCGTCTTCCGGTTCACCAGTTCCACCATTCCGCCGGTCAGCTTCTTCCCCACTACGATGCGGAACGGCACGCCGATCAGGTCCGCGTCCTTGAACTTGACTCCCGGCCGCTCGTCGCGGTCGTCCAGCAGCGTGTCCAGTCCCAGCCCCAGGCAGTCGCGGTAAATCGTCTGCGCCGCCTCCATCTGCGCCCCATCGGCGTTGTTCGCCGGCGTCACCACCACCCGGAACGGCGCGATCGCCGCCGGCAGCACCATGCCGTCCTTATCGTGATATAACTCGATCGCCGCGCTCAGAATGCGCTCGATCCCGATCCCGTACGACCCCATGATCGGCGTCACTTCTTTGCCTTCGGCGTTCAGTACCCGCAGCGCCATCGATTCCGAGTACTTGTACCCCAGCTTGAAAATGTGGCCGATCTCGACCGTCTTCCGCACCTCCAGCCTTCCGCCGCACTTCGCGCAGCAGTCGCCCGCCGCCACCTGCCGCAGGTCCCGGAACTCCGCCTGGAAATCCTCGCCCGGCGTGACGTTGCGCAAGTGATAATCGTTCTCGTTCGCGCCGGCGATCATGTTCCGCCGCCCCGCCAGCGCCTGGTCCGCATAGATCGGCATGTTGTTCACGCCCACCGGTCCGAGCGAGCCCGCGTCCGCGCCGAAGCATTGCCGGATTTCCTCCGGATGCGCGGGCCGGTATTCCGGATCGCCCGAAACCGCCGCGAACTTCGTCTCGCTGAGCTGATGGTCGCCGCGCAGCAGCACCAGCGCGGGCCTGCCGTCCGCCACCACTACCAGGCTTTTGATCTGCGACGTCTCCGGCAGCTTGGTAAATTCCGCCACCTCCGCGATGGTCTTCCGCCCCGGCGTGTGGAATTTCTCCGGCTTCAAATCGCCCTCGGGGTCCAAGGCTGCCGCCGGTGCGGGCACCGAGACCGCCTTCTCCAGGTTCGCTGCATACCCGCAGTTCGTGCACACCGCCACGAAGTCCTCGCCCGCATCCGACGCCACCATGAACTCGTGCGACTGGCTTCCGCCCATCGCCCCCGAGTGCGCCTCCACCACGCTGTATTGCAAACCGCAACGGTCGAAAATCCGGCAATACGCCTGGTAGTGTTTGTCGTATGCCGCGTCCAACCCCGCCTGGTCCATGTCGAAGGTGTACGAGTCCTTCATGATGAACTGCCGAACGCGCAGCAGCCCCGATTTCGGCCGCGGCTCGTCGCGGAATTTCGTCTGGATCTGGTACCAGATCTGCGGAAGCTGCTTGTAACTCCGCAGCTCGCGCCGCGCGATCGAGGTTACCACTTCCTCATGCGTCATGCCCAGGCAAAGGTCACGCTGGAAACGGTCCTTCAGCCGGAACATGTTGTCGCCCATGATGTCCCACCGCCCCGACTCCTGCCAGATCTCCGCCGGATTCAGCGCTGGCATCAGCATCTCCTGCGCGCCGATGCCGTCCATCTCCTGGCGCACGATCGCCTCGATCTTCAGCAGCGACCGCTGCGCCAGAAACAGGTAGCTGTAGATGCCCGCCGCGAGCTGGCGGATATACCCGGCGCGCAGCAGCAGCCGGTGACTCGCAACCTCGGCCTCGGCCGGGTCCTCGCGCAGTGTAGGGATAAACAACTTGCTCCAGAGCATAAGGTTGTCGGGGAAAACCCAATTATAGCGGATCGCCGCGTACGCTATAATTTCAGCAGTATGACGCCCACCGAAAAGATCTGGCACAACGGCCGCTTCATCCGATGGGACGAGGCCACAATCCACGTCCTCTCGCACGTGGTCAATTACGGCACGTCCATCTTTGAAGGCATCCGCTGTTACTCCACGCCCAATGGTCCCGCCATTTTCCGCCTCCGCGAGCACGTCCGCCGCATGGTCGATTCGGCCAGGATCTACCGCATGGAAAACCTCGGCTTCTCGGCCGAGCAACTGGCTGAAGCCATGATCGAGCTCGTCCGCGTTAATCGCATGGACGCCTGTTACATCCGCCCGATCGTTCTGCGCGGCTACGGCGAAATCGGCGTCAACCCGCTGAAAAATCCCATCGATATCTACATCGCCTGTTGGGAATGGGGCAAGTATCTCGGCGAGGAAGCGCTCGCCCAAGGTGTGGACGTCTGCGTCTCGAGCTGGACCCGCCTCGCTCCCAATACCCTGCCGACGCTTGCCAAGGCCGGCGCGAATTACATGAATTCGCAGCTCATCAAGATGGAAGCCCTCGCCAACGGCTATACCGAGGGCATCGCGCTGGATTCCTCAGGCTACGTCTGCGAAGGCTCCGGCGAAAACATCTTCGTCGTCCGCGATGGCAAGATCCACACGCCGCCGCTGGGCGCCTCGGTCCTCCCCGGCATCACTCGCGATAGCGTCCTGACGCTCGCCGGTGAACTTGGCATCCCGGTGGTCGAGACTATCATCCCGCGCGAAATGCTCTACATCGCCGACGAGGTCTTCTTCTCCGGCACCGCCGCCGAAATCACTCCCATCCGCTCCGTCGACAAAATTACCATCGGCAAAGGCCGCCGCGGCCCCCTCGCCGAAAAGCTGCAGAAGGCGTTCTTCGGCATCATCAACGGCAGCGCCCCCGACCGCCACGGCTGGCTCTCGCTGGTCCACGCCGTCCAGCCGGTATAAATCTGGCGCGTCCGCGCCTCGGCCTCTCGGCGGTGAATTCCAATCCGCTCCTGTGCCACAATCATCTTATGAAGAAGCGGCTGCTGCTCGGTTTCGCAGTAGTTGTGCTCATTGTCTCCGTGCTGCTGGTCCTGTGGCAGGGCTCTTTCCGGCTTGGTGAGTTCGGCCCCGTCACCCCCGGCGAGACCCTCATCTTCTGGGCCATCTCCAGCCTCATCTTCGTCCTGATGGTGACCCTCACCTTCATCCTCTTCCGCGAAGGCGTCAAGCTCTACACCGAGCGGCAGAGCAATCGCGAGGGCTCGCGCATCAAGACCAAGCTGGTCGTTGGCGCCCTCACCCTCAGCGTCGTTCCCGTCTTCTTCCTCGTCTGGTTCAGCTATGAAGTCCTCAGCCGCAATATGATGGCCTGGTTCACCAAGCCCGCCGAAAAGCAGACCGCCCTGTTCATCGACGTCGCCAACATGCTCAAGAAGGAGATGCTCGACGAAATCTCCGCCCAGGCCGCGCTGCTGGCGAGCCAGCCCGAAACCCACTACCTGCTGCGCACGGGCGAGCGCACTCCGGGCTTCCTCGAAGGCTTCTGCAAGAACCAGGAACTGCGCTCTGCGGTCATCTATCCGCCGCTCGGTCCGTCCTCCGTCGCTCCCCTGGACTCCTGGGGTCCCTCCACCGTCCCGCCGCGCGATGAACGCGACGTCTCCGCGCGCTTTCCCGTCATCGATGCCGGCCAGGTCATCGGCATGGTGGTGCTCACCGCCCGCATTCCCCTCGACACCGCTGCCAAGCAGGCCGAAATCGAAAAATCCGCGCGCGAGCAGGCGCAAATTTACGAGAGCCGCAAGGAAGTCCGCCGCAACTACATCATGTTGATGGCCCTCATCACTTTGTTCGTCCTCTTCCTCGCCACCTGGATGGCCATCTTCCTCGCGCGCCAGATCTCCGTCCCCATCACCGCCCTGCTCAATGCCGCCCGCGAAGTCCGCCGCGGTAATCTCAAGCACCGCGTCGAAGTGCGCGCCGCCGACGAGCTTGCTTCCCTCGTCCGCGCCTTCAACCGCATGACTGAAGAGCTCGAAGCTAACAGCCGCGAACTCGACCGCCGCCGCCGCTTCACCGAAGCCATCCTCGAATCCATCCCCACCGGCGTCATCTCCACCGGCCCCGATGGCGGCATCCAGCGCGTCAACCAGGCGCTCTCCAAAATTTTCCCCGCCGACCAGGCCGCCCGCGCCACGCGCCTCGAAGACCTCTTCTCCCGCGAGGACACCGCCGAAATCAAGTACCTCATGAAGCGTGCCCGCCGCACCGGTGTGGCCTCGCGCCAGCTCGAACTGCGCACCCCCGACCGCAACCTTCACCTCGCCATCACCGTTTCCGCTCTCGAAGAGAAAATCACGTCCGGTTTCGTCATCGTTCTCGAAGACACCAGCGAGCTCCTCCGCGCCCAGAAGTCCGTCGCCTGGCACGAGGTCGCCCGCCGCGTCGCCCATGAAATCAAGAATCCCCTCACCCCCATCTCCCTTTCCGCCGAGCGCATCGCCCGCCAGCTCCACAACGTCGAGATCCCGCCCCAGACCGCGCGCATCCTCAACGACTGCGCCGCGATCATCGGGCGCTCCGTCGAATCCGTCAAAACCCTGGTCGACGAGTTCTCCCAGTTCGCCCGCTTCCCCTCCGCGCAGCCGGTCCGCTGCGATTTGAACACGGTGGTCTCCGAAGCGCTCCCGATCTTCAAGGACCGCCTCGATGGCATTGCCATCCGTACCAGCTTCGCCCCCGGCCTGCCGCCCGTGAACCTCGACCGCGAGCAGTTCCAGCGCGTCGTGGTCAACCTGGTCGATAACGCCGCCGAGGCCATGCAGGATTCGCTCGTCAAGGAGCTCTTCATCGCCACCCAGCCCGGCGCCGCCGAGACCGTCGAGCTCATCATCGCCGATACCGGCTGCGGCATCAGCCCCGACGACAAGGAAAAGCTCTTCCTGCCGTATTTCTCCACCAAGAACCGCGGCACCGGCCTGGGCCTCGCCATCGTGAGCCACATCGTTGCCGAGCACAATGCCCACATCCGCGTCGAGGACAACCGTCCCACCGGCGCCCGCTTCACCGTGGAAATCCCGGTACTCGTCGAAGCCGAAGCGGCTCCAGACGCCGCCGCGGCCATCGCGAAACTATGAAACCCCGCCGCATCCTGGTCGTCGACGACGAGCCCGGCATCCGTCAATCCCTGAGCGGTGTCCTCGAAGACGAAGGCTATTCCGTTGAAGCCGTCGAAAGCGGCGAAGCCTGTCTCGCCGCCATGCCCGGCGCCGATTTCGAACTGGTCCTCCTGGATATCTGGCTGCCCGGCCTCGACGGCATGGAAATCCTCGCCCGCATTCAGGAAATCCCCTTCGCCGAACGCCCGGTCGTGGTCATGATCTCCGGCCACGGCAGCATCGAGGCCGCCGTCAAGGCCACCAAGCTCGGGGCCTTCGATTTCCTGGAAAAGCCGCTCTCCATCGAAAAGGTCTCGGTAGTGGTGAAGAATGCCCTGGAGCACCGCGCCCTGACCCTCGAAAACAGCCGCCTGAAGGCCGACACCAACTCGCGCTACCGGATCATCGGCGAAAGCGTGCCCATGAAGGCGCTCCGCCAGCAGCTCAGCCTCATGGCCGCCACCAACGGCCGCGTTCTCATCTACGGCGAGAGCGGCACCGGCAAGGAGTTAGTCGCTCACGCTCTCCACTCGCTAAGTCCTCGCTCCGCGCAGCCGTTCGTCGAAGTAAACTGTGCCGCTATTCCCGAAGAACTTATCGAAAGCGAGTTATTCGGACATATCAAGGGCAGCTTCACCAGCGCCCATGATACTAAGATCGGTAAGTTCCAGAAAGCCGATTCCGGCACCATCTTCCTCGACGAGGTCGGAGACATGAGCCTCCGCACCCAGTCCAAGGTGCTGCGTGTCCTGGAAGAGCAGCGCTTCGAACCGGTCGGCGCCGCCGAATCGCTCCAGGTCGACGTCCGCGTCGTCGCCGCCACCAATAAGAACCTCGAAGACGAAATCGAACGCGGCAATTTCCGGGAAGAGCTCTTCTACCGCCTGA
>JAJYKC010000052.1 GCA_021788955.1 Acidobacteriota bacterium | reverse complement strand
CGAGAAGGCGCTGGCGGGCGAATGGGAGAAGCGCGAGGGGGCCAAGATCAAAGAGCTGGAGCGGCGCAACGAGGAAGCGCTGGCGCGGTTCGAGGAGCAGGCGCGGGAGGCCATTGCGCGGATGGCGCAGACCGCGGAGAAGCGCAAGGCGGAGCAGGACGCGCAGCGGCGCGTGGCCAAGGCCAAGCGCGAGCTGCGGGAAGACTTCGCGACGACGGTGCTGGCGACGCGGGAGGATTCGCGGACGGGCGAGATAAGGCCGCTGCGGGGCTTGCTTGAACAAATCGAGGAAGGGGCGCGGGTGCGGCTGCGGGATGTGCGCGATCCGGCGCGGGTACGGCGCAAGCTGGCCAATGACCGCTTCGAAGTGGAAGTGGGGTTCATGAAGATGCAGGTTGGAATCGATGACGTGATCGAAGTCCTGCCGGAGAAGGCGGCGCCAACGAGCAGGCTGCCGCAGGGCGTGACTTACAAGCCTGCGCCGGAGCTGGCGCCGGTGTACCAGGAGATCAACGTGATCGGGCAGCACGCCGAGGAAGCGCGCGACGCGGTGGACGAATTCCTCGACCGTGCGGTGATGGCCACCGCGAGCCGGGTGCGCATCGTGCACGGGCATGGCATGGGGGTGCTGAAGAAGGTGATCCAGGAGATGTTGAGTACGCACCCGCACGTGGCGCGGTTCTATCCGGCGCCGCAGCAGGAGGGGGGCGCGGGGGCGACGATCGTGGAGCTGCGGGAGTAATGGCGTGATGGCGGACGGTCATTGCATTTGCGGGTGGGATTAGAGTTGAGGAGCCGACTTGCCGGTACTGATCCGGCGACGTCTCCGCGAAGGCCGTTTGGGCCAAAATCAGCGTAGGGGACTACGAGTCCGGGTGGCTACTTCCAAGTCGCCCCCGGTCTGGAAATCGAAGCCAATCACTACGCCTGTCGTGAACAATTTCGATTCGAGCTACCCTACGGTTTCGGGGCAGCTTTGGAGAATTTGGATCATACTGTTGTGGGGCGCAGGGAAGACTTCCCGTTCTTTGGAAGTGGCGGCTCTGGTGCTGACTGCTCGAATCAACCCGCAACTGCGCCCCGTAGCGGGCCAAAAGCTGAACGGACCAGTGCTTGGACCTGTTCGCTCAACACGCCATCGAGATGTTCCGGCCCTCCCCGGCGCTGCCTTGATCGCCTCTCCAACCGATTGATCAAAATCCTCTCCGAGGCCCGCAAACTCAACCCCGCTGGCTAGCCTGGCTAACCGGCAGAAATTGGCCGGATAAACGCCCAAGCCGCTGATCTGCCGACAGTGCGCCCGCCCCCGACGGATCGGGACCGCTCCACAATCACACCAGCCGAAGCCCAACCTCCACCCTCGGTTCGGATCTTTCAAAAGGACTTTCACCCAATCAATCCAGCGAGTTACCGCCAGATTTCCAGGTCTTTATCCCCAAGACTTCGCGGTCGTTTCGTCCGGACTCGGAACCCTTCCGGCGCGGCCTCGCTACAATAGTACTGTACGGCCTTTTCCACGGCGGCGATTTTCGGGAACTCCGGCGCGGCAAATCGCGTATCATCGGAACGGAAGCGTCGCAAAAACTATGGCACCTACAACCAGCCCCCACCTGGGGCAGATTCATGCGCTGCTGGCGGAGAAGGGATACGAAGTTTCCGAGCCGGCGCCCGATACCATCACAATCCGGGAGATCGGAAGCGGGGTCGCCATTCAGGCGGTCTTGCAGGGCAATATCCTGTTTCTGTCGCTCCTGTGCACCACGGTGCCGCGCGCGGCCCTCACGCCCGAGATTCTGGGCAGGATGCTGGCCGCCGATAACGGCATCTCCACCTCATACTTCCAGCTTTACGATGCCGGCGGCGGGCGGGCCGCCATTACCCTCAACAACTTCTGCAAGCTGCTGGACTGCGGGCCGGAGGACGAGGACGATATTCTCTCCTGCGTCCATTTCCTGTTTGTGGATGTAATGACCGCGCGCAGCGTGCTGAGCGATTTGAAATCGTAAGGGAGCAAGATTTATGGCATTTCTTTCCGATATTTTCGGCCGGATGGGCCGCGTGGTGCGCGGCCAGGCGAATGCCGGCGTGGACGCCATCGAGGACGCCACTTTCGAAGCCACCGTGCGGCAGACCGTCGCCGATATGAAGAACGAGCTCAACAACGTGGTCCGCGCATCGGCGGTGGCCATGAGCAATTACAACCGGCTGGACGCCGAATATCAGAAGTACGTGCGCCAGTCGGAGGAGTGGAAGGGCCGCGCCACCATGGCGCTGGACGCCGGCAACGAAGACCTGGCGCGCAAGGCTTTGGCCAAAAAAGCCGAGTGCGACAAGCAGGTCGCCTCGATGCAGCAGGCGGTGCAGTCGGCGCAGGCGGCCAGCGAGAAGCTGAAGCAGCAGGTCACCGAGCTGAAGGGGAAGATCGAAGAGGGCGAGCGGACCGCGACTACGCTGGTGGCGCGCAAGAATGCCGCGATGGCGCAGCGGAAGGTGGCGGAAGCCATGTCCGGCGTGGGCCATGCCGACAATGCGTTCGCCGCGCTGAACCGTTTCGAAGAGACCGTGTCAAAGGAAGAGGCCACGGCCAAGGCGTTCGACCAGCTTGCTTCGACGGGCAAGGACGAGGACCTGGAAGCGCAGTTCGCCGCGCTGGGCGGCCACAGCGTGGACGACGAGCTGGCGGCCCTAAAGCGCGAGCGCCAGCAGGGCGCCAAGGGCGCACAACCCGCGCCGCCGGTGCTGCCCAAAGAGTTGCCGGCTCCCGGAGCGGCGGTCTCCACAGCCGTCACCAGCGCCGAAAAGACCGGCGCGTAACGCATGTTGACCATCGTTATTGAAGCCGTCCTCGGCTTTTTCCTGGTACTCGTTCTTATGCAGATTTTCAAGAAACATCCCGCCGGTCCCCAGCCGGATTTGGCGAACCTTTCGCCCGCGGATGCGCGCGTGGGCGATGTCATTTCCATCAGCGGGGCCGGCGACAACATGAGCGACCTGGATTTCACCGCCGACCGCTCGCAGTTGATCCAGGCCGGCGCGCACCGCTGGTCCGAGCTGAGCGGCCCCTATCACGAACGCCGCGTCATCCTGCGGGTGTCGAACGTGGAAGACCTCGAAACCGCCATCCACAGCGACGCGCGGAAGCTGTCGATTGAAGACCTGGGCGTTTCCGAAGACGATCTGGCCGAAATGGACGAGCGGCAGAACACGGGCGACACGTTCGAGTTCGACGGCAAGGTCTGGCTGTACCGGCTGAGCCGCGAGGCGCATGCCTCCGGAGCCAACCAGGCGCCCACCGGCTTTTACTATTGGGAGTTCCACGAGCAGAACGGGAAAGGCTTGCTGTCCATCCGGAAGCTCGAAGGCGACCCCTTCGCCGTCACGCTTTTCACCGAGGTTCCGCCCGGCGACATCACGATCTACCGGGGTGCGGCGGCCTGAGGCACAGTATGAACCGGCACGGATTGAAATTTCTGGCGGGGCTGATCGGCGCCGCCATGATTGCCGTTCCTTTTCTGGGCCTGGACAACCTGCCGCGCAGCGTGCGCGCGCAGATCGATTCCGATCGCGCTGCCATCGCCTCCGCGCAGAGCCGCCTCCATGGCGACCAGGACGAAGTGCGGCACGATCTCCAGGCGGAGCCCGAGTTGTTCGCCACGATTCCGGCGAGCCGGCAATGGGATGCGAGCTTCGCCGCCGCCGCTGGCGATCTGGATACGGCCGGCCGCGACATGGCGCAGCTCACCGCGCTCGAAAAAGCGAACCGGCGCACCGATGTGGGCCAGGTGCAGGCGCTGCTGGCGCGCGAGCGCCGCTTGCGCACCGGAGCCCTCGGTACGGCCACGCAGATTCGCGGGCAGGCGGACCACTTCGTCGATCTCAAGCGGCACCTGCCGGATGAACTGGCGCAGATGCAGCGCGATTACGGCGCCATTCAGGCCTTCGATACGGCGCCCGTTGCCGCCGCAGTGCAGCACGTGGAGACCGATTGGCCGCAGAAGAAGGCCGACCTGGATGCGCGCCTGAGTGCGCTGCGCTCGGAGGCCGCCCATGCGGGGGAAGTCTGGCAATCCACCGCGACGGAGCGGAGCGAGGCGGCCGCCGGGCATTTCGCCGGGCTGAATTTCGGCGCGCTGTTCGCCGGGGCGGACGCGCTCCACGCGACCGCCGCCAATCTGCCCAAACAGGCAGCGGACATCCAGGGGCTCACAGGACAGCTTTACAACTCGTGGGACAAGGTGCTGGTCGACCTGGAGAGGCGCGGCCACGGAAGCGACCGCACGTACGACCAGAAGATCCGCACGATCAAGACTTCCAGCACCACGCACCAGACGACCTCGGACGACCAGTGGGTCCAGGTTTCACGCGCCGAATATGACGCCGAGCGCAACGACCTGGGGATGGCCATCGCGCACAAGCCGGCGGGCAAGTACGATTCCGAAGCCGATCACGTCGCGCAGCCGGCGGGGTTCGCGTACATGGCGCCGCCGGGGCAGCGGAATCAATACGGCTATTGGGATCATCGCGATGGGCACGATTTCTGGGTTTTCTACGGCCAGTACGCGCTGCTGCGGGACCTGCTGTTCAATCACGACTACCGGCCGCTGGACCGCGGCGACTGGGAAGGCTATCGTACGGCGGAGCGCAGCGGCCAGACGTATTACGGCCGCGATGCCGAAGGCGGCGCGAAATACGGCTCGCAGGGCACCTCGACGAGCAGGCGCTACGCCGATAGTTCCTACGGGAAGAGCGGCGGCTTCCGCGATTCGCAATACGCCAGCAAGAGCGGCAGTTTCCGCAACTCACCTTATGCCGGCTCGGGCGGCGACCGCACGCCGCATCGCTTCGGCAGCCATCCGGAGGAGGAGCCGCACTTTCGACCGTCCACGCCGCGATCGTTTCCGCGATCGTTCCCCCGCTCGATGCCGCGAAGATTCGGGCGGCATTGAAGGAGTTATAAGTTTTGAACCATGAGTTGTGAGTTATGGGCTTGGCGACTCCCAACTCATAACTCATAACTCACTACCTCATAACTCACTACCTCAGTGCACTTCCCCTTCGCGATAGATGATCCGCCCGCTCTTAATCGTGAGGTGAACCAGGTTGGTTCCGATCTGCTGCGCCAGGTCGCGATGATCCGAAGCGTTCAGCACCAGCACGTCGGCCGATTTTCCGGCCTCCAGCGATCCCACGCGGTCCGCGCACCCCAAGGCATGCGCGGCGTTGATGGTGGCGGCGGAAATGGCTTCCGCGGCGGTCATCCCGAGCCGCAGCGCGGCCAGCGCGATCGCCGCCTGCATGTTGAGCGCGGGCGCATGGTGCGGGCTGAAGTTGGAAGCGAGCGCCACGGCGGCGCCGGCATCGATGAGGGTGCGCGCGGGGGCAGTGCGAGCGCCGTCCTCGAAGGCGGCCGAGGGCAGCAGCGTCACCACGATTGGAGAGCCGGCGAGGACCTGCGCATCCGCGGGCGTGGCGTTTTCCAGGTGATCGATGCTGGCAGCGGAATGTTCGAGCGCCATGGCGATGGCCGGCGCCGCGGGGCAGCCTTGTGCATGCACCTTGCGCAGCAGCCCGAGATCGCTTGCGGCCGCGAGGCATCGCGCAAACAGCCGGTGCAATGCGGGATCCGGGTCCCAGGCGATATCCGCCGCGGCAGCCAGGCGCCGTCGCCGCATTTTGGGCAGCAGATTCTCGAACAGTGCTTCCGCGACCGAGGCCGTGGCCGGTCTGCCGACGCCCGGAGGAAGTTGAAAGAGGAACGTGGAGACGATTTCGACGGGGTTGTTCCGCAGGGTCTCCAAAACGCGCAGGAGCTTACGTTCGGCATGCTCTTCCAAACCGCAGCCCGTCTTGACCTCGACCGTGGTAACGCCGTGCCGCGCCATGGCCTGAAGGCGCGCGCGCGTCTGGCGGACGATGCGTTCGGCCGTGCCCGCATGTACCGCTTTCACGCCGGCGGACCACGCGTCCGGGCCGGCATCCGGCGGCGGGAAGACCAGGTGAGTGTGGCTGTCGACGAAGCCGGGCATGACCACGCGCCCCGTGGCGTCGATCTCCAGGGCGTCGCGCGCAGCCGCCAGGTTTTCGATGCGCCGGGTCTGGCCGACTTCGCGCAGCACTCCGTCCTCGATCAACAAGGAGCCGTCGAAAATCGTGCCCACGTCTTTGAGCTCGGCCCCGCGCCGGGGGCCCTTGGCGCCTCGCAAGGTCAGCAGTTGGCGCGCTCCGCGGACGAAGATCGTTGCCGTAGCATTCGATACTGTAACATTAGTAGTGGTACTTGTCAGCAACTTACTTACAAGATGGCGAAGAAAGTCTCACCACAAAGCAAGCGGCCGGTCAAGACACTGGAAAGAATCATTTCCAAGGCCGGGCTGGGTTCGCGGACGGACGCGCGAAGCTGGATCGGCGCGGGTCGCGTGCGTGTCAACGGCAAAGTAATTCGCAACCCCGATCACTGGGTGGACCTGGAGCGCGACCGCGTCAGCGTGGATGGCCAGCCGCTTCACGGCGCGAGACGGACTTACGTCTTACTCTACAAACCTAGGAATTACCTGACAACTTACCGCGATCCGCAGGGGCGGCCCACAGTCTACGATCTTATCTCCGATGCAGGCAGGTGGCTGGCGCCGGTAGGCCGGCTCGACCTGGACACCAGCGGCCTCCTACTAATGACCAACGACAACGACTTCGCCGAGCGCGTTACCAACCCGGACCACAAAGTACCCAAGACTTATCAGGTGAAGACAGCCAGCCGGCTGAGCGATGAGGATCTCGACCGCCTGCGCCGCGGTGTCGAACTGAGCGACGGCCTGACGCGCCCGGCCGAGGTTCGCCGCCTGCGCGAAAGCGGCAACCACACTTTCCTGGAGATGACCATTTCGGAAGGCCGCAATCGGCAGGTGCGGCGGATGATCGACGCCGTGGGGAGCAAGGCGCTCAAGCTGGTGCGCACGGCCATCGGGCCGGTCCGGATCGGCGAGCTGAAGATCGGCACGTGGAGGCCGCTCACCGAAGAAGAGGTGCGGCTGCTCGGCGGTAACGCTACGAAGCCACGCGAACGGTTTTGATGTTCACGAATTCGCGCAGACCGTAGATGCTCAGTTCGCGGCCGTAGCCGGAGCGCTTGACACCGCCGAACGGCAGGCGCGGGTCGGAGGCCACCATGCCGTTGATGAAGACCATGCCGGCTTCGAGATCGGCGATGAAGCGCTGCTGCTCGGCTTCGTCGTTGGTCCAGGCGGCGGCGCCCAGGCCGAATTCGGTCTCGTTGGCGATCCGGATGGCTTCCTCGATTCCGCGGGCCCGGAACAGAACGGCGGCCGGCCCGAAGAGCTCTTCGCGGCGCGCGGGCGAATCCGGGGGTGCGTCCGCGAGCACCGTGGGCGCGTAGAAATTGCCGGGCCGGTCGAGGCGCTTGCCGCCGGTGAGCAGGCGCGCGCCCATTTCGATGGAGCGGTGCACCTGCTGGTCCAGGCCTTCCAGAATATCCGGCGTGGCCAATGGCCCGACCTGCGTGGCCTCGTCGAGCGGGTCGCCTACCTTCAACGCTTCCATGGAGGCAACGAAACGGCTCTCGAAGCTGCCGGCGATTTTCGAATCGACGATGAAGCGCTTGGCGGCGATGCACGACTGGCCGTTGTTGATGGTGCGCGCTTCGACGGCGGCTGGGACGGCGCGCTCCAGGTTGGCGCTGGGCATGACGATGAAGGGATCGCTGCCGCCCAATTCCAGCACGGTCTTCTTGATCTGCCTGCCCGCTTCGCTCGCCACCTGCGCGCCGGCAGGCTCGCTGCCGGTGAGCGTGGCGGCTTTGACGCGCGAATCGTCCAACACGCGCGCCACCTGCGAGGAGGCGATGAGGAGCGTCTGAAAAACGTCCGGCGGGAAGCCGGCGCGGCGGATGACATCCTCGATCGCCAGCGCGCACTGCGGCACGTTGGAGGCGTGCTTCAACAGGCCCACGTTACCGGCCATCAGCGCCGGTGCGGCGAAGCGGAACACCTGCCAGAACGGGAAATTCCAGGGCATCACCGCGAGCACGGGCCCGATGGGCTCGTAGCGGATATAGCTGCGGCCCATCCCGGCATCGACCTGTTCGCCGGCCAGGAATTGTTCTCCGTGCTCGGCGTAATAGCGGCAGACCAGCGCGCACTTGGCGGCCTCGGCGCGCGCGGCGCCGATGGGCTTACCCATTTCGAGCGTCATGATGCGGCCGAGGCGGCCGCGCTCGGATTCCAGGATTTCCGCGGCCGCGGCCAGCCAGCGCGCACGGTCGGCCAGCGCCGTCTGGCGGTAAGCGTGGTAAGCGGCCTCGGCGCGCGCCAGCTTGTCTTCGATCTGGGCTTGCCGCAGCGGGTCGAATGTGCGGAACGTTTCGCCGGTGGCGGGATTGATCGAGGCGATCATTGCGTCCTCCGATGTAAAATATACATCGTGAAGCGAACGCAGCTCTATCTGGACGAGGATGTTCTCGCAACGCTGCGGCTCCGCTCCCGCGAATCCGGGCTGACGATTTCGGAGCTTGTGCGTCAAGCCGTGCGAGAGCGATACGGAGGCGATCGCGAGCGGAGGAGACAAGCGATGGAGGATTTCGTGGGGCTGTGGCGCGATCGACAGGATATCGGCGACACCGAAACGTATATTCGCAAGCTTCGCAAGGACGATCGGGCGCGCAGGCTTCGACGCTGATGGGTATCCTGGTCGATTCCGATATCCTGATCGATGTTTCGCGCGAGCGCGACAAACCACTCCTCGACAGGTGGCATGGATTGGGGGCTTCCGGCGAAGTGGTCCTCTGCTCGCCCGTGACGGCCGCCGAGCTATGGCGTGGAGCCAGACCGAGCGAGCACGCCGTGCTCGAAGCCCTTTTCACGTCACTGGAGTGTGTGCCAATCGATTATGAGATCGGCCGTATGGCGGGCGGCTACATGGCAACGTACGCTAGACCGGAGTTCCACCCCCGTTGGCGAGGGAGTTGGCTGATTCTACGAGTGTTGGACTCCTGAGAGCAGGAATCTACTGACTACAAGATTTATAGCCGGA
>JAJYKC010000051.1:474-9084 GCA_021788955.1 Acidobacteriota bacterium | reverse complement strand
GCAGCGGAGCGCGCTGGATGTGCATGTGATCAGCGACATGCAGAAGGCGGCGATGCCGCCGGCGTTTGCGGACCTGGAGTTGCCGGTGGGTTCGCGGTTGACGCTCGATGCTGTGGGCAAGGGCGGAGAGGCGAACTGGGCGGTGGAGAGCGTGAATGCGCCTACGCGGGTTTTCGACGGCGGGAAGAAGACGGTGAGTGCGGTGGTGGCGGGATACAACACGGCGGAGAGGACGCTCGCGGCGACGTTGGTGCTTGATGGGAGGGTGCTCGAGACGAAGCAGGTGACGGCGCCGGCCGGTGGACGGGCGACAGTGGAGTTCGCTGGACTGGAGACGCCGTATGGGTTTCACCGGGGCGAGGTGCGGATCAATGCGGCGGACGAGTTGACGGACGATGACCGGTATCCGTTCGCGGTGGAGAGGCTGGACCCGCGGCCGGTGCTGCTGTTCGATTCGGCGAGGAAGACGCGCGCGGCACTGTATCTGCATGCGGCGCTGGAGGCGGCGGATGCGTCGGGGTTTCAACTGGAGGAGCGGGCGAGCGGGAGCGGAGACCCGGGGGATTTGTCGCGGTATGCGTTTGTGATAGTGCTCGACCCGGGGCGGATGCCGGCGAGGCTGGAATCGGCGCTGGAGGGATATGTGAAGCGGGGCGGTGCGGTGCTTCTCACGCTGGGCGCGGAGACGTTGAGCGCGGGGAAGACGCCGCTCACGGGGCACGTAATCCGGGGCGTGGAACAGCCTGGGCGGGGGGAGACGTTCGAGACGGCGTCGGTGACCGAGCCTGGGTATCCGGCGCTGAAGGGGCTGACGTTTGCGGGCGTGAAGTTTTATGAGGCGGCGTTTACGGAGGCGGGGAATGCGCGAGTGGCGGCGCGTTTGGGGGACCACGCGCCTTTGTTGATGGAAGACCGGATCGGCGAGGGGAAGGTGGTGACGTTCGCTTCGGCGCTCGATAATGTGGCCAACGATTTTCCGTTGAAGGCTTCGTTTGTGGCGTTTGTGCAGCAAATGGCGGATTATCTGGGCGGAGCGGCGGCGGGGACGGCGAATTTGACTGCCGGAGCGGTGGTGGATCTGCACGGCGAGGGCGAGGTGGGCGCGGCGGTGGATGTGACGGGTCCGGATGGGAAGAGGGCGTTGTCACTGACCGAGGCGGCGGCGCTCCCGACGTTCGAGTTGAAGCAGGACGGGTTTTACGAGATACGCGCTCCGGGCGGGCGGCGGAGGTTGCTGGCGGTGCATGCGGACCGGCGGGAGTCGGATTTGACGCGCGTGCCGGAAGACACGCTGGCGCTGTGGGCGAAGGGGAACGGCGGGGACGCGCCGGCGCAGGCGGAGAGCGGCGGTGCGGGCGAGATGGTACAAAAGCCGCTGGGGCGGTACCTGCTGATGCTGGCGCTGCTGGCGGCCGTCTCCGAGTCGCTGTTCAGTGTCCGATACTTGTGGAATAGGGAGGCCGCATGAGCGCTCTGGAAATTTTGAATGCGTATCTGCGGAGGATCGAGGCGCGGCTTCGGCTGCTGGCCTGGACGCGCGGGGCTGCGGCGGCGGCCGGGGCGGCGCTGGGCGTGACGCTGGTGCTGGCGCTGGCGGCGAGTTGGAGCGGGTACACGCCCGGGAAGCTGACGGCGCACCGGACGGTGCTGTACCTGGCGCTGGCACTGGCGGTGGCATTCGGGCTGGTTGTGCCGCTGCTCAAGCTGAACCGGCGGCGGGCGGCGAAGGACGCCGAGCGGCGGTTTCCCGATTTTGAAGAGCGGCTGTTGACGCTGGCCGAGCGGCCGGAGGCGGGCGGGGCGTTTGATCAGCTTTTGGCCGAGGACGCGCTCGAAGTGGCGCGGCGGCACGAACCGGAGGCGCTGGCGCCGGCGAAGTGGATTGCGGCGTTTGGCGCGGCGGCGGGCGCGGCGGTGACGGTGCTGATCTGGCTGATTTTCGCGGGGCCGGGGTTCCTGGGTTATGGGAGCGCGCTGCTGTGGGGGAACACGCCGCGGGCGGGGACGCATCCGCTGCGGGACATTTTAGTGGAGCCGGGGAACGCGACGGTGCGACGGCATTCGGACGAGCGGATCCGGGCGGAGTTACTGGGATTCTCTTCGGGAGAGGTGCATTTATTCGCGCGGTACCGCGGGACGACGCGGTGGAACGACATCCGGATGCAGCCGGCCGCCGGAACGGACGGATACGAGTTTGTGCTGGCGGGGCTGGAGGATACGCTCGATTACTATGTCGAGGCGGCGGGGTTGAAGTCGAAGGCGTTTGAGCTGAAGGTGCGGGACCTGCCGGCGGTGAGCGCGCTGAAGGTGACCTATCACTATCCGAAGGCTCTGGGGCTGGCCGATGTGGTGGAGAGCCCGGGCGGGGATCTTCGGGCGGTGGAAGGGACGGTGGCCGCGGTGGACGTGAAGACCACGGGGCCGCTGAAGCAGGGGCTTCTGGTGCTGGATGACGGGACGAGGATTCCGCTTGCCGAAGGAGCGGAGGGATGGTTGCGGGCTTCGGTGCCTATCAAGAAGGATGGAGCTTACTATGTGGCGGCGCTCGATGAAGGCGAGTTAGTAAGACTGAGCGAGGATTATTTCATTGAAGCGAAGAAGGACGCCGCGCCGATCGTGAAAATCGAATTCCCGGGGAGAGACACGGGAGTAAGTCCGATTGAAGAAGTTACGGTGAAGGTGGAGGGGTCGGACGATTACGGGCTGCATGAACTGGCGCTGCATTACTCGGTGAACGGCGGGCCTGAGAAGACGGTATCGCTGCTGAAGCAGCAGAACGCCAAGCAGGTGGATGGGAGCACGGAGATTGCGCTGGAGGATTTTCATCTTTCGCCGGGAGATCTGGTGAGTTACTACGCATCGGCGCGGGATGCGAGCCACAGCGAGAAGACGGATATGTATTTCGCGCACGCCGAACCGTATGACCTGCGCTATTCGCAGGCGCAGCAGGGCGGGGGAATGGGTGGCGGGGAGCAGGACCAGAACAACATCAGCGAACACGAAAAGGAGATCATCGCGGCGACGTGGAACGCGAACCGTCATGCGCCGGATGCGGCGACGGCGGCGAGCGAGGCGAAGTTCCTGGACGATATGCAGGCGAAGCTGGGGGCGCAGGCGCGGAGCCTGGCGGACCGGATGCGGAGCCGGCATCTGGACAGCAGTTCGGCGCAGTTCAAGACATTTACAGAGAACATGGACCAGGCGTCGGCGGGGGCGCAGGTGGCGGCGGGACAGTTAGGCGCGGGCGCGTGGGTGAAGGCGCTGGCGGTGGCGCAGCAGATTCTGCAGCACCTGCTGCGGGCGGAGTCGGTATTCCGCGACATTCAGGTGGCGTTCGGGGCTTCGGGGGGTGGGAACGGGATGCAGGGAGGCATGGGACGCGACCTGGAGCGGCTCCTCGACCTGGAGCTGGACACGGAGAAGAACCAGTACGAGACGGGCGAGCAGGCGTCGGCGAAGAGCGAGGCGGAGCAGAAGGCGGACGAGGCGTTGGAGAAGTTGAAAGAGCTGGCGCGGCGGCAGCAGGAGTTGGCCCAGCAGCAGAAGAATGCGCAGCAGCAGTTGGAGCAGCGGTGGCAGCAGGAGATGCTGCGGCGTGAGGCGGAGCAGTTGCGGCAGCAGTTGGAAGATTTGCAGCGGCAGAGCGGGCAGAGCCAGCAGAGCCAGAGCCGGCAGGGCGGGCAGATGCAGCAAGGGCAGGAGGGGCAACAGGGACAGCAGGGCTCGCAGCAGCAGGCGGGGACGATGGGGCGACAGAGTTTCGGCGGCGTGGCGGGGGCTTCACCGCAGCAACTGGAGCAGGCTTTGCATGATGTGGAGCAGGCCGAGGAAGCGATGCGGCAGGGGGTGAGCGGGAACCAGGATGCGGCGCGGCAGGCGGCACAGCGGCTGAACGCGGCGGGGCAGACTTTGGAGCAAGCACAGAAGCAGCGGGCGCAGGCGCAGATGAGCGACCTGGCGAACCAGGCCAAGCAGATTGCGGAGTCGCATCGGGATTTTTCGAAGCAGTTGCTGGACACGTTCGGGAAGGGGCAGCAGAGGCAGGACCCGCGGCTGGGGCCGAGTCCGTCGTCGTCGAGCGCGGGGGCGCGGCGGCTGGCGGATGAGGAGCGGCGGCTGGCAGATGAGATGGGACAGTTGCAGCGGAAGCTCGAATCGGCCGCGCAATCGATGGCGGACAGTCAGCCGGCGGCGGCGCAGAAATTGCGGCAGGCGCTGGGCGATGCCGAGCAGAACGAGCTCGAGCAGAGGATGCGGATGAACTCGGACTGGATCCGGCGTGGGGAAGGGCAGTACACGTGGATGCGGGAGTCGATGACGGGGATGGGTCTCGACAAGCTGAACGACCAGATTCAGGAGGCGCAGAAGTCGCTGAAGGCGGAGCCGGAGAACGGCGGGCAGCAGAGCGCGGCGGGCGCCAAGGACGGTGGGGCGCAGCAGACCGAGCAGGCGCTGAACCAGGTGGAGAGCCTGCGGCGGCAGTTAGAGCAGATGCAGGCGCGGATGCAAGGGCAGAGCGGGCAGGCGGGACAGCAGGGGCAGCAACAAGGGCAGCCGATGACATCGCCACTCGAGCGGGGAACATCATCGCCTCGCGGAGGGAGTCCGATTCCGCAGCCATCGCAGGCCGAGCAGGATGGGATCATGCAAGGCTTTTCGCGGCTGCGGCGGATGGCGCGCGGGCAGGCTGGGGTTGAGCAGCAACTGGACCAGGTTTGGGGTGCGTTGGGGCGGATGAACTGGCACGGCGACCGGGACGAGTTGGCTGCGCGGCTGAACCGGACGGTGTTGCCGGGGATCGAGCAGGTGGAGGCGGAGTTGCGGCGGAAACTGGACGAGCAGACGGGCGGGCAGATCCGGACGAGCGCGCCGGACGCGGCGCCGCGGGGCTACGCGAACGCGGCGGCGGATTATTTCCGGCGGCTGAGCAAAGGGCAGAAGTGACGCCCGCGTCTGGTATTGTTGAAAGCAACCAATGGATTCAACGCAATTGAGAACCCTGCTGGATGAAGTGCGTGAGGGTGTGACAGATGTGGACGCGGCGCTCAGCCGCATGCGGCACATGCCGTTTGAGGACCTGGGGTTCGCGAAAGTCGACCATCACCGGGCGCTGCGGCACGGGATGGCGGAGGTGGTGTTCGGGCAGGGTAAGACGCCGGAGCAGATTGAGGCGATCGCGGCGCGGCTGGTTGAGCGGTCGCGGAACGTGCTGGTGACGCGGGTGAGCGAGGAGGCGGCGCGGCGGGTGGTGGCCCTGAGCCCGCAGGCGGAGCATTTTCCGCTATCGCGCGTGGTACGGATCTGGCGGGACCGGGAGTTGAAGGGGCGGGGGACGATCGCGGTGGTTTGCGCGGGCACGAGCGACATTCCGGTGGCGGAAGAAGCGGCGGTGACGGCGGAGACGATGGGGAACGAAGTGGAGTCGATCCACGACGTGGGCGTGGCGGGGATTCACCGGTTGATGGAGAACACTTCGCGGCTGCAGCGAGCCAAAGTTGTAGTGGTGTGCGCGGGGATGGAGGGAGCGCTGCCGAGCGTGGTGGGAGGGTTGGTGACGGCGCCGGTGATTGCTGTGCCGACGAGCATCGGGTATGGGGCGAGCTTTCACGGGCTGGCGGCGCTGCTCGGGATGCTGAACAGTTGTTCGAGCAACGTGACGGTGGTTAACATCGACAATGGTTTCGGGGCTGGGTATGTGGCGAGTCTGATGAACCGGCCCTGAGGGTTACTTCATTCGGAGCAAGTTTCAGAGGGGGATTTCATGGCGCAGGATTACAAGAACCACGCCCGCTTCAACCCGCCGTACCATTTTTTTCTGGCGCCGGCGGCGATCGTTAATGTCGGCTTCGCGATCTGCTATTTGATCCGTCATCCGGGGATCGAGACCGCCTGGGTACTGGTGATGGCGGTGGCGCTCGTGGTGCTCGTGACGCTGCTGCGCACTTATCCGCTGAAGGTGCAGGACCGGCTGGTCCGGCTGGAGGAGACACTGCGAATGCAGCGGGTGCTGCCGGAGGAGTTGCGGGGGCGGATTGGGGAGTTGACGCCGCAGCAGTTGGTCGGGCTGCGGTTCGCCTCCGACGGAGAATTGGCGGGGCTAGTGAAGCGGGCGCTCGATGAGAAGCTGGAGTTGAAGGAAATTAAGAAGGCCGTGGTGAACTGGAGGGCGGACGAGTTTCGCGTTTAGGCATGCGGGGAACGCGGCATTTGGCGGCCGGGCTCCCCGCAATTGCGAAACAGGTGTAGGTCAGGCCGCGGCGACGGCAGTCGTCCTCGTGGCTGTGGAAGTTACCGATGTGGGAACGAGGCGGGCGCCGGACTCTTCGACGAAAGAAGAGAACGCGAAGAGGGGCATGTTGTCCGCTCTGGCCCATCGTTTCATTTTCCAGGCGAGACGCAGGAATCGGAGTTCCGGTCTGCGGGAGAGATTAATTAGCACGGAATACAGGCCGCAATAGTATTTTTGCGGTAGCGCCGTAATGGGTTTATCGCCCCAAGTTGTGCCGTCGGTTGAGCCCCAAACCTCAACTTCCAGGCTTTCCTGTTCGACTGATCTTGTGATTTCGAGCGTAAGGATCAAGAGTTTACCGACTGCGGCGCCGAGGTCGGCGGTTGGGCCGTTCCCGTCCGCTTGAGCGATAGTTTCAGGTAACAACGTGATTGAGCGCATTCTTACCTCACACGTATCCTTCTGCATCCTCGTCCTGCCGTGGAGGAACATGTGCTTCGTGGCAACCTACCCACGCGGCTCGCGGTGGATGACCGGTCCGTCTTCCGCCGCTGTATTTAGTGTCTCACCTCGCGGGCGAAAATGAAAGAGATTTTAGAAATTATTTGCGGCTGAATCGGCGGAATTGTCACCGGGGAGTAACTTGTTAGCGCTTTCATACAACCTTCGGTAAACATCGGCGTTGTGGAGCACGACTTCAACATAGTCGCGGGTCTGGCTGAATGGGATCGTTTCGACGAATTCAGCGGGTTCGCGGTAACTATGCCAGCTTAGCCAGAGTTGAGCACGGCTCTCGCCTGCGTTGTAGGAAGCGAGGGCGGCCTCGGAACTTCCATGTAGATTGTCGAGGAGCGTACGCAAATAATAAGTTCCAATTCTTAAGTTAGTATCGGGTTGAAACAGGAGGGTGGTCCGGAAGCGCGGGACTCCGGCGCGGCGGCTGAGGTACTTGCCTGTGGAGGGGACGACCTGGGTGAGTCCTAGGGCTTTGCTGGAGGAGATGGCGCGTGGGTTGAATTCCGATTCCTGGCGGATGAGAGCGGCGACGAGGTAGGGATCGAGGGAATGTTCCGAGCTATAGCGCAGGAGAGAGACGCGGTAGGGCAGGGGGAAGGCGAGTTGCCAGAACTTGGAAGGCGCGTCGTTCAGTGGGAGGTTGAGATAGCCGGGGACATAGTGCTTGATATAGCGGATCGCCTGATCGGCGGCATCGCGGCTGCTGGCGAGAGAAGCGAGTTCGAGGGCGGCGATTTGAGGCTGCCCATCATGAGACGCTCCGCATTTCAATTCGGTTTCCGCTTCGGTGTTGAGTCCTGCGGTGGCGAGGATTTCGGCGCGGGCGATGCGTTTCTGGGTGAGGGAGTTCGGTTGGAAGTCCGTCGAAGGCGGCAGGGAGGGGCGAGGCAGGCCTTCGAGAAAGCGGAGGAGCGTGGGCGGAGGGGGCGCCGATGGCGGATCGAGGGCGGAGAGGCGGGCGCGGGCGAGGATAGCGTAATAGGAGTTCGGGTACCAGGAAGTTACAAAACGGTAGAGGGAGGTTGCTTGGGATGTGTCACCGCTTGATTGGGCGATTCTTCCGAGAAAGTAGATCGCGGCGTTGGCCTTAGGGGAGTGCGGGTAAGAAAGCAAATGCTCACGGAGACCGGACTCGGCCGAGGAGGGGTTCTGCAGATACTGGCTCCAGACTAATTTCCAATGGCAGTAGTCCGCGTCGGAGGAATCGGGGAAGGATTCATAACAGGCGCGATAGAGAGGCGTATAGGAAGGGGGATCGTTTTCGGTGAGGAAGCGATTGCCGAGCGTAATGAGGGCGCGCTCGCGCCAGGAATTCTTCGGATATTCGCGGCCAAGTTCGTCGACGGCGCGCTGGGCTTCCGGTACGCGGTCGAGGCGTGAGGCGGCACGGGAGAGGTAATAGAGGCGCGCGGCGGCGGCGTCATCGGTGGAGAGGTTGAGGGACTGGAGGTGGGAGTAGGCTTTGCGGTCGTCGTGGCCGGAAAGCATGGCGGCGCCGATCAAGACCTGTGCCATTTCGCGCCCGGCGCGGTCGAGTTTGTCGAGCGAGTCTTCGAGAAAGCGCTGTGCGGCGACGGGTTGGCCGGCGTCGAGGAGTTTATTGGCGCGGCCGAGGATCTGGGCGGTGGTGGGCGTGGGATGGCCGGGGAGGTTCTTGAGGCGCGCGAGGGCTTGGGCGGCAGCGGGGGAGTCGGGGGAGAGCGGGTATTCGTAGAAGACGGTCTGGTAGAGGCGGGAGGCTTCGTTGGGCTTGTCCTGGGCGTCGAGGGCCTGGGCGCGGAGGAAGGCGAGAGCGGGGGGCGGGACATCGTCGGAGTGAGCGTCGAGGACGGCGAGGGCTTGGGCGGGTTGGCGGGAGTCGAGGT
>JAJYKC010000051.1:0-464 GCA_021788955.1 Acidobacteriota bacterium | reverse complement strand
GCCGATGAAGGGAGATGCGGGGCTTTGGTTCCAAACGGGGGCGAGGGTTTTATTGGCTTCGTCGAGGTGGTGAGCGGCCAGTTGGGAGGCGGCGAGGTAGAAGGCGGCGTAATCGGGGAGGGCGGGGAGAAGTTGGCGGACCTTTTGGGTGTAGGCAGGGATGTTGTCCCAGTCCCCCTGGCGGAAGGCGACGGCGGCGAGGGCGAGATTGGCTTCGCCTTCGGCGGCAGTGCCGGGGTGGGCGGCTGAGTAGTGTTTGAGTGCGGCGGCGGAGGTCGGGGTGGGTTTGAGCGCGTGGGCCTGGCCGAGGGCGGCGAGGGTGCCGGCGCCGGCGGTGACGATGCGCGGGGCCTTAGGAGGGACGATGCGGGCGGGCCGGCGCGGGTGGCGGGAGCTGGTAGATTTCCTGGCGGTCTTAGTGGTGGTGGCGTGGGCCTTGGATTTGTGGTGGGCTTTCTTGCGGT
>JAJYKC010000050.1:5700-9220 GCA_021788955.1 Acidobacteriota bacterium | reverse complement strand
TCATCGCTCACACGTTTCAGAGAACCATCGGGCTAGAACCCTTCACTTAGTCCCCTTCCGGGATTAGTCCATTTCTTCTCCCCTCACATTGGTATTTACTTATTTCTTGAAACGTGGCCTCACTTGTACTCACTAAGCCATGGAGAGGGGGCTCGCTGGACTGGGTTGCGAGGAATCGCACTCGGAGTTTTCCCAGAAGCCGCAACTTATCCGGACTTAGGAGGAAAGAATCATGGCAGATCCAAAGGACACCGCTACCAGCGGTTCCATCCCCGTTCAGGTAACCGTAACCCTGCAGTCATCGGGCAAAGGCGACACGCCGCCGCCGGCCATCGCTTACGCATTCACCGACACCGGCCACTTCATCGGACGCGCCGCCGTCGACGCCAAGGGAGCGGCCACCTTGCAGGTTCCCCGCTATCAGAGCCCGCAAATGGTGCGCGTCGTGGTTGGCCCTGCAGCGGCCGAAGCCACAACTGACCAGGCGCCGGCGCTCTCGGACCTTACCCGCCGCGCGGCGCAGGAACAGTTCCTGCGCACCGGACCCGATGTCAAGGCTCTGCAAGCGTCTTTCGTCATCCCGAGCGATATCTGGATCTGCTGGATCCGTGTCTGCTTCGTCAAGGGCACCCTCCTGAAGCGGATTTACTCGAGCGGCATCGCGGTCGATTATCCGGTCTGCGGCGCTACGGTCTACGTCTGGGAAGTAGAGCGGATTTATCTGATTCTTTCTAAATTGACCGACATTCAGCTCCTGAAAATCAGCCAGTATCTCCTCAATCCGCAGCCGCTCCCGCCCAGTCCTCCTGATCCCGGTCCGGAACGCTTCGCCCAGTTTGGCCAGGTGGAAGTGGCCCAGCCAATTTCGACCTTACAAGAATTTTCCGTGGCGTCGCCCGAGTTCGAAGCCGCTCATCGCGCGGCCGCATCCGGAAATCTCGCCAGCTTGCGACAGGCGCTGTTGACCGTGAACGAGGCCGCCATCCGCTACATCTTCTGTATTCTCTTCCCCGGCTTCATTACCAAACGCCTCGTCGCCACACTCACCACCGACCGGTGCGGACAGTTTCAAGGCTACGTCCGGCTGAGCTGTTACGAGACCCCGAATCTCTATTTCAGCTCCGCCATCTCCTTCTACGGATTTTCCTTCTCGATTTACGAGCCCACTCCGGTCAGTTGCTACACGTATTGGAATTACTCCTGTGGAACGGAAGTCACGCTGTACACCACAAGCGCCCTCGCTCCGCTCTGCCCACCCTGTCCGCCCATCGACGCTCCGGAAAACTACGTCCTCTTCCGGGCTCTCGGCAACATCCAGTTAAACGGCATCTACGGCGGAAGCCCGGTGCTTTCCGGAGTAACCACCCCGGCCAACGTCGGTCAGGCGGCCAATCTCTACGGCGCCGGTTACGACTCGCCCTTCGGCGGCAACGTGCTGCCGCGCGTCGAGTTCGACAGCTCTCTTCGCGCGCTGAACAAGGCCATGTACTACCAGATCTCCTTCCGCCAGGGAACCAGCGGCGCGTTCACCCCTCTCACCGGCGAAATCAACCGCAAGTACAACCACTTCGTCGGCTCGGACCTGGTAACCTCGGTCTACAACCTCGGGCCGAAAGTGGTCAGCGGCGTTCCAAACCTCTTCGAGATTCCGCCGGCGCTGCCGCCCGAAGGCGACTGGGCGTTCCCAAACCCGCCGGTCGATCTCGCCAACGCCCAGTTCCCAACTACAATTCTTCCGGCATCGCCGCCGCCCCCGCCCGAAGGTACGCACGGCAAGTATCAGCTCAAGCTGGATCTGTTCGACTCTACCGGCGCGGCGGTGAATATCGTCACGGCGGGCATCCGCTACTTCGTCCCCACGACGCAGGATCCCGACGGAACCATTCACACCGCCGATGCTTCCACCATCGGCCTGGTGAGCGGCAATAGCTTCATCCTCACCGTCCAAGTCGACAACCGTATGACCGCCGCTTCCCTCGCCACCCCGACCCTCGATGGCGTCGGAGCCGATAGCTGCGGCGTATTCCGGTACTCACCCGGGCCCTCCGGCACCGTGGCGATTCCCTACACCGCGACGCATCCTGATAACTTCGCCACTTACTCCTACCGCCTGTCGCGCGGAGCCACTTTGCTGACTCCTCCGACAGCCTCCGGCAAAGTAAGTGCCGCCACCAACCCCGCGACGCCAACCATGAGTGTCGTCAGCCTGCTCACTCAGCCTGACCTCACCATCTGCGATACGGCGGGCTTCGCCGAAGACCTCTACGTCGCCGCTCTGGCCACCGACGGTTGGAGCCGTCTGTCCCAATACGATAGCAGCCCGGCGCCGCGCGCCTTCGTGCTGGCGCCGAAACACTGACGTGAAGTTTTACTGGTTCCTGCTCGGCGCGCTCGCTGTCTGGCGCATCACGCATCTCCTGAATGCGGAGGATGGGCCGGGAGATGTCCTGGTGCGCCTGCGCCGCCTGGCGGGAACCAGTTTCTGGGGCGGCCTGCTCGACTGTTTCTACTGTTTGAGCCTGTGGGTGGCCGCCCCATTTGTTTTCGTCCTGGCGGAGAACGCGAAGGAGCGCTTTCTGCTCTGGCCCGCTCTCTCCGCCGCCGCCATCATTCTTGAACGAGTAACCCAGGCCCGCGAGAACCATCCGGCGCCGGGCCAAGCCTGGTATTTCGAACCAACACTGGAGGACACAGATGCCTTGTTGCGGAGGGAAGAGAGCGGAAGCAGCGGCGCCGCCCCTGACTTACACGAGCACGTCGATGCCGCCCCGGCCGTCGGCCGCACCACCGGCGCCGGCAGTCACATTTGAATACACCGGCCAAACCGCGATGGCCGTCATCGGCGGCGTAACCCGCCTCCGCTACACCTTCATCAAGCCCGGCGCCCGAGTCCAGGCCGACGCGCGAGACCGCGACTCCCTCGCCGCCATACCCCACCTCCGCCAGGTAAGTTAACCCCCAACCTATTCCGTTTCCACCCGCCACAGCGCTTCGATCTTCTCGCGATGCCGCGAGTAAACATACGACGTCCCCATCAGCAGCACGCCACCCACGCCGAAAGCGACAATCCGGTACGCCAGCGATAAAGTCCAAACATCGGCCAGATACAACTTGCCGATCACCGCCCCGATCAGCAGCAACCCCAGAATCCGGTTCACCCGCGTCGCCGTCACCACCCCCACCAGGATCAACGCCATCGCATACACCGCCATCAGCACCGAAATCCCGGCACTCTCCACATTCCCTGACGTCCCCTCGGCAAACCTCGCCGCCCAATCCGAAATCTCAAACACCAGTCCGCCAAACAATACGGAGTGGCCCGCCAGGTAAGTCATCAGCGCCGCCCGCCCGCGCCCGATCCACCGCGCCGGCGCCCAGAACGCCACCGTGGTCGCCACGCAAATGAGGAATCGTGAGTTCGCTACGAGCAAGTGCCCCTCCGGCAGAGCCTTCCACATATCGACGCTCCACAGCCGCAGAAAACTCAAAGCAAGTACCGCCAGCGCACCCGCAGAAACCC
>JAJYKC010000050.1:0-5690 GCA_021788955.1 Acidobacteriota bacterium | reverse complement strand
GCCGGCAGATCCAACTGAGCGCCGCGCCCTCGGCCGCCCACGAGATCGTCACGCCATAGCCGGCAAACTGAACGGGAATCGCAAGCGTCAACAACGCGACGCCGAACCCGTTCGCAAGTAGTCTCGGGACCACGCCCCGCCCGTCCTCCCCAAGTCTCCGCCGCAGTAACTCGCCCAAGCCGAAGTACAGGCAAGCCATCGCCGCCGTAAACAAACCCAGCCTGCCGTGATAGCCCGGCGAAAGCAGCGTGTACGACGCCGTGTAATAAGCAACCCCGTTCGCGCTCTCGAGCAGTAAGTCTGCCGCTTCGCACCGCCGCTTTCGAACCACCACCTGCCACGGCATCCAGGCAAAGAAGCAAAGAAACGCCACCGTCAGCAGACCAAACATCTGCCCCACCGGAACCGGGTCCGCCTTCAGTCCGATGTACCACGCGCCGAAAATAATCCAGAACGCGAATCCCGCCGCCTGCGCGAGCCCGCTGTTTGGCTTGGAATCCGCCCAAACCAGTCCGGCCAGGCTCACCGCGATCGCGACAACCAGATACGGCCCGGGATTCGTCGACCACGTAAACGCAAGGCCCGCAACCGCGAATGACTGCGCCGCGATCCACGTAGACGGCCTCCGTGCCAGCAGGAACAGCGAGTAGAACAGCAGAACGAACACGGTTACAACCGTGTGCTGCTCGGGCGAGAAATACGAAGTGAACCAAGCCTCCCAAATCACCACCGTCGCCACAACCGCGAAGGCTTCGAACTTCAGCCAGTTCCTCGTCCGCGCCAGCCAAAGCGCACCCGCATCCAACACAAGCACATAGGCGAACAACAATGCCGCGCGGTTTTCCCCAGTGCTTACCAGTCCCGGCGTCAGGTAGCCGCCCAACAGCCCGACCGCCGCCATCGCAGCGGTTCCATATCGCAACGCAAGCCAGATCGCGGCCGCCGTCACCGCCGCCATCAACACGAACGCCGCGCCGGCCGGCAGAAGATGATACAGCCCGAACGAGGCGTACAACGAAACATAAAGGACGGCGATGCCCAGGCCCGACACCGCCTGCCCATACACCGCGTGGCGCCCCCGCCACAATCGCTCGCCCCATCCCAGCGCCGCCACGCCCGCCAGCACGCCCATCGCCAGCCGCGCGCCGGGCCCGATCCACTCCTTGTCTATGGCGTACTTAAACAGAAACGCCGCGCAGAACAACAGAGTCACCGCACCGATCCGGCTCACCCACGTCAGCCCGAACTCGGTCTCCAGTTCCCGCGGCGCTTCGGTAGCCTTCGATTGTGCTTGCGGAACGACAGCCTCCGCCGGCGCGGGTTCCGGAGTCTCCGCCACGGGCGCCGCCAACGGCGGATCCACCACCGGCGGCGAAGATTCCCCCAGCATTCCGGCCGCCCTCAGCGCGGCCTCCATCCTCACCAGGCGCTGCTCCGTTTCCTCCTGCCGGCGCAACAGACGGACAATCGCCTCAGTGAGCGCATCCATCCGCTCCTGCTCGCTTGAGCCCACGGTTGCTAAGAGCCTATCACAAGCGTTCCATGCCTCCGCCGTGGCTTCGATACACTTATACTTTCGAATTTTCTCGCTTGTCTCTCTCAATCATCGAAGGTCCTGCTTCCGCCCGCCTGAACCAGGCCAGGCGCATGTCCGTCCCGGTCCTGCACTACTGGATGCAGACCGAGGTCCACGTCCACGCCATGGCCATCGCCGTAAGCATCCTCCTCGCCATGGTGCCCTTCCTCATCGTGATGGTCTCCATCTGCGATCGTGTCCTCCACTGGCATGTCGCCGCGAACGCAATCTACTTCGCCCTCAACGACACGTTCCCCGACGACATCGGCAACTTCATCGTCCGCAACCTCCGCGCTACCGTCGCCCAGCGCCCGTTCCAGATCGCCTCCGTCCTCTTGCTCCTGTTCACCGCCAACGGCATCTTCGTCCCGCTCGAAGTCGCGCTCAACCGCGCCTGGGGCTGTAAGGAAAACCGCACTTACCTCCAGAATCAACTCATCAGCCTCGGCCTCATCTTCCTCTGCGGCAGCCTCTGCCTCGCATTCATCATCCTCACAGCGTTCAACGCCGGCTTCGTCGGCGAACTAAGTGGCCTCAGCCAGTTTCTCGGCCAACTCGTCGGCGCGGCCATCTTCAAAGCTGCCGCCGTGCCCGTGCTCATGCTCATGCTCTTCTTCGTCTACTGGCTTCTGCCGAATCGCAAAGTGCCGGTGGGGCTCAGCATCCAGGCCGCCATTGGGACCGGCCTCGTGCTCGAAATCATCCAGATCGTCAACATCGCCACCTGGCCCTGGCTCCGCCGCAAGATGTCCCTTGAGTACGGCCCGTTCGCCTACTCAGTCACCATCGTCTTGTACAGCTTTATCGCCGCCATGGTCGTTTTGGCCGGCGCGGACTGGATGGCCCGCCGCGCCGCCCGGGATGTCCCCATAGACGTTGCGAGCCCGTCCTAAAGGGGATAGACTCGGGTTGAATCCCCCCGCGAAGGAGCAAGCGATGCAAGACCAGCAGGAACCCACTCGACGCGATGTCATAAAAACCGCCGCTGCGGTTGGCGCCGTCGCCGCGGCCGCCGCCGCTTTCGAAGGCCCACGCATTCAAACCGTCAAGGCCGCCAACGACCAGGTCGCTTTCGGCATCATCGGCACCGGGGGCCGCGGCTCCTACCTCTTAAAGCACCTCCTCAACGTCTCCAACGGCCACTGCGTCGCCGTCTGCGACATCCAGCAGGATAAACTCGACCGCGCCGCCGACGTCATCGGCACCAATCCCACCAAGTACTCCGACTACCGCGAACTCCTCGCCAATAAACAGGTCGACGCCGTCATCATCGCCGTGCCCCTGTTCGCCCACTTCCCCATCACGCGCGACACCCTCCAGGCCGGCAAACACACCTTCTGCGAAAAAAGCATCGTCTTCCAACCCTACGAGATTCACGCCCTCCGCACCCTCGCCGCGCAATATCCGAAACAGGTTCTGCAGGTCGGCCTCCAGCGCCGCTACAGCAAGTTCTACGCCCTCGCCAAGGAAATGACCGACAAGGGCCTCCTCGGCGACGTCACCCACATCCACGCCCAGTGGCACCGCAATCCCGGCTGGGTCATGAACGGCTTCAACTGGCGGCTTTATAACGAATACTCCGGCGGCCTCGCAGCCGAACTGGCCAGCCACCAGATCGACGTCGCCGACTGGATCTTCGGCTCCGGCCCCGAGTACGTCATCGGCGTCGGCGGCCTCGACACCTGGAAAGACGGCCGCGACGTCTACGACAACATCCAACTGATTTACAAGTACCCCAAGAATCAGAAGCTCGTCTACTCTTCGATCACCACCAACTCGCACCTGCCCTACCTCGGTGGCACGCGGCCCGAGTTCGGCGAATGCATCATGGGCACCGGAGCCGCCCTGGAAATCACCGTCGGCGACGGCCAAAACACCATGCCCACCGGCCTTTGGTACAAGGAAGCCCACCACGTTGAGGCCAAACCCGCCGCCGGCAAGGAGGGCGCAGCCGCCGCGGGCGCAAGCTACGCTTTGGCCGCCGGCTCGAAAGCCCTGCCCCTGCTCCTCGACAGCGACCAACTCGGCTCCGACGATAGCTTCCTCACCCGCGAAATGAAATTCGCCCGCCGCTGGCTCTACAGCAAGGGCATCATGACTTCCGACGAGGACGTCAACCCGGTTGAAACCGAGCTGACCTCGTTCTTCGACGACAGCAAAACCGGCGGCCACCCGAAAGCCGACGTCGAAGTCGGACTGCGCGATTCCACCGCCGTCATCCTGTCTAACGTCTGCATGCAGCAGGAGCGCCGCGTCTACTTCAAAGAAATGGACACCATGGGCCAGGACGAAAAGCCCGAAGCCTACGCCGCTGATTTCTCCAAGCGCGATTCCTCCTACCGGCAATCGCTCACCGCCAAGCACAAAGTGAACGTCTAGGTTCGCTCCCCTCATGCACGCGTCCATCTACCGCGGCCGTCGCGGCGTGTCCTGCGAAAACGCCCACCTTCGCCTCACCATGACGGTGGAAGGCGGCCACATCGCGGAGATTTTCGACAAGGCCACGGGAGTGAATCCTCTCTGGACTCCTCCCTGGCCTTCCATCGAGCCCTCCACTTACTCTCTCAGCACCCATCCCGAGTACGGCAACGACGCCGAAAGTAAGCTGCTCGCCGGCATCATGGGCCATAACCTCTGCCTGGACCTCTTCGGCCCTCCCTCGGAAGAAGAAGCCTGGGAAGGTATGACGGTTCACGGTGAAGCCTCCGTCGTCCCCTACGAAATCACGGCGAGCGGCTCCTGCCTCGTCGCCAAGGCGGAGCTTCCCGTGGCGCGCCTCCGCTTCCAGCGCGCCATCCAACTCGAAGGCCGCGCCCTCCACTTCACCGAGACGCTCGAAAATCTCTCCGGCGCCGATCACCCCACCGCCTGGACCCAGCACGTCACCCTGGGCCCGCCGTTCGTCGAACCGGGACGCACTCAGTTTCGCGCGCCCGTCGCTCACTCTTACTCCCTCGACGCCGGCAGCGAATTCTCTTGGCCGAATGTCCCAACCTCGAACGGCGCCACGCGCGACATACGCACCTACAACAGTGCCGAAGTCTCCGCCGGATTCACCACGCACCTCATGCGCGAGTCCCCGGAAGCGTACTTCTTCGCTTATTCGCCTTCCACGCACTTGTTACTCGGCTACGTTTGGCGCCGCGCGGATTTCCCCTGGCTCGGCGTTTGGGAAGAAAACCACGCCCGCACCCAACCGCCCTGGAACGGCATGACGCTCACCTGGGGCATGGAGTTCGGCGTGTCCCCACTCCCGGAAAGCCGTCGCAAGATGATCTCGCGCAACGGCATGTTCGGAGCACCCGGCTACCGCTGGATTCCCGCGCGCTCCAAGGTCGAAGTGAAGTACACCGCCTTCCTGCAGCCCGCTACCTCAATCCCCGAGCGTCTTGAGGAAGTCAAGATCGACGTTTCCGCCTGAAATCACCACGCCTACCCGCCGGCACTCCGCGGGCAACTTGCGCATCAGCACCGCCGCGGCCGAAACCGCCCCGCTCGGCTCGGCAAGTATCTTCATCCGCTTCAAAACAAACGCCATCGTCTGCCGGATCTCCACTTCGCTCACCAGCAGAATATCGTCCACCAGTCGCTGCACAATCGGGAACGTAATCGCCCCCGGCGTCGTCGCCATCAGTCCGTCGGCGCTCGTCGCCGGATGGGGTATCGTCACGCGCTTCCCCGAACGAAACGACAAGTAAGTATCGTTCCCTGCCTCCGGCTCCACCCCGAACACGCGGATCGAAGGCCGCAGCCCCTTCGCCGCCGTCGAGCATCCCGCGATCAACCCACCGCCGCCAATGCAGACAACCAACCCATCGAGGTCCGGCACTTCTTCCAGTAACTCCAGCGCCGCCGTTCCCTGCCCTGCAATGATCCACGGATGATCATAAGGCGGAGCGAGCGTCGCGCCCGTCTCCTCCGCAATCCGCCGCCCGATCGCCTCGCGGTCCTCCTTCGCCCGGTCGTAAGTAACTACCTTCGCCCCGTAGCCCCGCGTCGCTTCGATCTTACTCCGCGGCGCATCCGACGGCATCACGATCGTCGCCGAAACCCCGCACGATGCCGCCGCAATCGCCACCGCCTGGGCATGGTTGCCCGAAGAATACGCCACAAC